>JALOQL010000015.1 GCA_025453415.1 Minisyncoccota bacterium | reverse complement strand
GCGCGCCGCTGCCAGGGTATGCCGGACCGACCCGAACGTGGTTTTCGTGTTCTCGGGGTCGGGTGACATGGAACGCTGGCTGGTCGAGGAGTCCGCGCGCCTGGGGCTTGCCGACAAGGTTATTTTTGCCGGATTCCTGCGCGGCGAGCAGCTCAATCGCCTTTACCGCATGGCCGATATCTACGTGATGCCGTCGGTTTCCGAACCGTTCGGCATCACTTCCCTGGAGGCGTTGGCCAACGGCGCGCCGATCCTGATCTCGCGCCAGTCGGGTGTCGCTGAAATGGTCTCGCACTGCTTGAAGGTCGATTTTTGGGACGTGGACCAGATCGCGGGCAAGATCCTGGCCGCGACGCGTTACGCGGAGCTGCGCCAAACCCTGCAGGAAAACGGCGCGAACGAAGTGAAAAAATTCAGCTGGGTCGAGTCGGCCAAGCTCTGCCTGGGCGTCTACCGCCAAGCCTTAACCGCTTGATAACAATGCCAAAATGTCCAATTTCCAATATCCAATTAATTCCATAATTCCCTAATTTTAAAATTGGAAATTCTTAATTTTCAACATTTATTTTAACATTGGACATTGGAAATTTTAATATTTATGCCAAGTATTTGTCTCTATCTCCATACCCACCAGCCGCGCCGCTTGAAACGGTTCTCGGTTTTTGACATTGGCGCGCACGGAAATTATTTCGACGATGACAACAACCGGGCCATCTTGGAACGAGTGGCGCGCAAAAGCTATCTGCCGACCAACCGGATGCTGCTGGATTTGATGCGGCGGTCGCGCGGGCGCTTCAAGGTGAGCCTGAGCATCACCGGCATTTTATTGGAACAATTGGAAGCGGAGTTTCCCGAAGCTCTGCAAAGCTTCAAAGATTTGGTCGATACCGGTTGTTGTGAATTGGTTTCGGAAACCTATTACCACTCGTTGGCGTCGATATATTCGCGGGATGAATTCGCCCGCCAGGTGGAAAGGCAGAACGCGATGTTTAAACGGCTTTTCGATTACGTCCCAAGCTTTTTCCGCAACACCGAATTGGTGTATAATAACAGTATCGCTTCCGTCGTGAAAGAAATGGGATTCACGGGGATGCTGGCCGAGGGATGGGATGAGATCATGGGATGGCGGTCGCCCAACTTTTTATACAAGGCAAAGGGCAGCGATCTGCGCTTGCTGGTGCGCAACTACAAACTGAGCGACGATATCGGTTTCCGTTTTTCCAACCGCGACTGGAAAGAATGGCCGCTGACCGCGGAAAAATACATCCAGTGGGTGAATCTTTTGAACATCGATTCCAACGCGCAGACACTGAACCTTTTCATGGATTACGAGACGTTTGGCGAGCACCAGTGGGAGGAGACCGGAATTTTCAAATTCTTTGAGGACTTCTGCTGGCGGGCGCTGGAGCATCCGCAGAATAAGTTTACGACGCCGTCGCGCCTGGCCAAGGATGTCGAACCGGCTGGCGAATTGGATTTTTACCGATTGGTTTCCTGGGCCGACACCGAACGCGACCTTTCCGCGTGGACCGGCAACAAAATGCAAGCCGCGGCACTGGAAAAGATTTATTCCTTGGAGAACGACATTGTGGAAACCGGTGACGAAAAATTGCTTGACGAGTGGCGCAAATTGCAGACCAGCGACCATTTCTACTACATGTGCACCAAATGGTTTTCCGACGGCGATGTCCATAAATATTTCAACCCCTACGAAAGTCCGTACGAATCGTTCATCGCGTTCATGAACATTTACAACGACCTTAAAATAAAAACAGATAAGATTTCGCAATCAAAAACAAAGGTCAATCAATAAGCTAAAAACTATAAGCGAAAAGTGTAAAGCAAGAAACAAAAACCGGAATTCTGTTTTGAACTTTGCGCTTTAAGCTTTAAGCTATTATTATGGTACAAAAAATCGTTAAAAAAACCGTCAAAACAAATCTTTTCTGCGACATTGAGCCGGAGAAGAGTTTTTGGCTGAGCGACGGCAAAGTTTTGAAGAATCTCAAGGAACTCCAGGAGGCACTGGAGGCCATGGAAGATTCCATCTGGAATTACCACGTCACCGCCGAGAAGAACGACTTTGCCAACTGGATAGAAGGTGTCTTCGGGGCCAAATCTCTGGGTGTTGCGATCCGTAAGGCCAGTGGGGCCAAGGCGGCGGCCCAAAAGATCGGCGTCGCCTTGGAAACCAAGCCGGTTGCCAAGACCGCCAAAGCTTCCAAACCGAAATTCTGGTCATTCTTAATGTAACTTAACTGCCGGCAATGGCGCAAAACGATAAAAACGAGCTTTTACCGCAAGCCGATTTGTTGTTGGAAATTTCCTGGGAAGTTTGCAACAAGATCGGCGGCATTAACACGGTATTGGCGACAAAAGCCGCCCAAATGGTGAAACGCTACCATGACGGTTATATTTTGGTCGGGCCTTATTTCAAGGAAGGTTCGAAATACCAATTCGAAGAGGCGGCGCTGCCGGCGCCGATGAAAGGCATATTTTCCGAGCTCGAGAACCAGGGCATAAAATGCCGGTTTGGCAAATGGCTTATCGAAGGCGAACCGCAGGTTATCTTGGTGGATTTCCAGGCGCTCTGGCAAAGCATAAATCGCTACAAGTTCGAACTGTGGAGTGACTACAAGGTCGACTCGATGGAGTCGGGTTTCGAGTTCGACGAGCCGGTGGTTTGGAGCCGGGCGGTGGCCGAATTGACAGTGCGATTGAAGGACGCCATGGGCGGCAAGAAGGTTGTTATCCATTGCCACGAATGGCTCGCGGGCGCGGTTCTGTTGTTTGCCAAAAGCCAGCGTCCCGACATCGCGTCGGTTTTTACCACGCACGCCACGACCCTGGGCCGGAGCCTGGCGTTTTCCGGCGCGGATTTTTACGCCGGTATCGACAAGATCGACGCGCAAAAGGAAGCCTACGCGCGGCACGTGCAGGCAAAGCACCTGCTTGAACGCGCCGCCGCCCAGCAGTGTTCGGTGTTCACGACGGTGAGCGAGATCACCGGCGTCGAGTGTCAATATTTCCTGGGACGCACTCCTGACGTGTTTCTGCCCAACGGCCTGGACGCGGCCAAATATTTGAGTTTCGAGGAAGTGGCCATCAAGCACCGCATCCAGCGGGGCCGGATAAGGGAGTTCATTTTTTACGATTTCTTTCCTTTTTATACTTTCGATCCCAAGAACACGCTTTTTTATTTCATGATGGCGCGCTACGAATTCCACGCCAAAGGCATCGATGCTTTCATCAAGGCCCTGGCGGGCCTTAACCGGCGCCTTGCCGAAGAAAAGAGCAAGCGGACCGTGGTGGTATTTTTATGGATCCCGGCCAAGACGCGAGGCATACGATCAGAATTGACCGAAAGCCGCGGAAATTACTACGACGTCAAGCAATTCGTTGAGGAAAATTCCGGCAACCTGGTGGAGAATTTCCTGTATTCTCTTTTTGAGCAAAAGGCTTTGAAAGACACCGATGTTTTTGATGAAGAGCCGCACCGGGAGCTGGAGCGGCGGTTGAAGAAAGTGCGGCGCACTGGCCAGCCCTATGCCTGCACCCATGAACTGGAGTGCGCTGACGATCCGATCATGAAGGCGTTGGCTGAAGTCGGTTTGGGGAACAGGAAGGATGACCGGGTGAAGATCGTTTTCTATCCGGCCTATTTGAGCGGTACCGACAAACTATTGAATCTGAGTATGCGCGAAGCGATCCAGGGATGCCATCTGGGAGTGTTTCCATCGTATTACGAGCCCTGGGGGTATACGCCAATCGAGGCCGCGGCCGAAGGCGTGCCGGCGATCACCAGCGATCTTTCGGGTTTGGGGCGCTTCCTATCCCAGTTGCCGCGCGACAAGCAGAATCCCGGAATATCGATCGTGAATAATTACGGAAAAAGCGAGTGCGAGGTAGTAGCCCAGCTGGAAGAAATGCTTTACGAATACACGGTGATGCTCCGGGGCGACCGCGTGGAGAATAAGATCAATGCCCGCAAGCTGGTGGACAACTTCGATTGGGAAAACCTGGCCGAAAATTACATTACCGCGCACAACCAAGCTTTGGAAAAGCACTAGAAAGATGGAGATAAAACACAATTTTGGCAAACAACTCTCGATCGTAAAAAATGACGGGCCGGGCGATGCCAGCCTGATGCTGGCCGAAGGCGGCAGCTATCTGTGGATCGGAGGGATTCCGGCCAGCCGTTACCAAGGCTGGTTTTTCAAATCCGGCCAGGGATTGGTCAAGATCATCGACGACATAAGGATAAATGATGCCGCGCCGGTATCGGCGATCGAGAATAATGTTTGGAACGTGAAAAGGTCCGGCAAAGATTTTTCGCAAACATTTTTTTTGCCGCGCCGGGATTGTTTGGTTTGCGAAACCGGCAAACCCGCCCGGATGGAATTCTATTTTGACGTTAAAGAACCATATCAAAATCCTGAATTCGGTCGGATTTACAAGGTTTGGCGCGAAAACGAGATAATCATTATCAGCTACCGGCAGGATGTGCCAATGTGCATGCCGGAAATTTTTATTGCTATAACCGGCGACATTTCCGATGTTTTGGTGGCCGAAGAGTGGATCGAGCGCGATTACGAATTTGATCGCAAGCGCGGCTCGCGTCCGTGGAAGCGCTGGGTATGCCGGCCGCTGGCGGTCACCGCTTCCTGTGTTGTTCTCGCGGTTGCCGCAAACAAGGATGAAGCTGAGCGGACGGCGCGTAGCTGTTGGCGCGGCCTGGGAAAGGTCAAGGAAGAAAAAAATAAAAAAAGTGTCCTAAGGGGTGCGTTGTTTTTCGGAAATTGCAGTGACGATGTTTTGGCCAAAAAATGCGCCTTGCGGGCGTTATCGATGCTTGTGGCGCCGGCCGGGCCGGTACGGGGATTGCGCGCCGGATTGCCCTGGTTTTTCCAGTTCTGGCAAAGGGATGAGGCGGTATGCCTGCCCGAATTGCTCAAAGCCGACGTGAGCTTGGCCAAAGAAATATTTTGGCGCCAGCTGGGGGAACTGAAAGCGAAAGATTTCGATTTCGATACCGCCGACGGCATCGGTTGGCTGTTTTTTGCAGCCGCCGGTTTTATCGGCAAGGGCGATTTTGATATAAAGGAGGCCGCGATCGTCCAAAACTGCCTGGAAAGGGCTTTGGCCGTTCTTTTGGAAAAATATACCGTAAACGGTCTGGCGATAGGCGGCCAAAAACCCACCTGGATGGACAGCCTCGACCGTTCGGGTGCGAGCATCGAAGTGCAGGCGCAGCGCCTGGCGATGTATTCGCTGGCCGCGCGCTTTGCTCCGGGAAAAAATGAAAAAGAACGCTGGCTCGAATCGGAGCGGGAACTGGCGGTGTCGGCGCGCCTGGCGTTTTTTGACGGCCACCGTCTGGCCGATCGCGTCGACGTATCTACCGGCACGCCGGATTTCACCGCGAGGCCCAATATTTTCCTGGCGGCTTATTTGTACCCTGATTTATTGGAAAAAGCCGAATGGGCCCGCTGTTTCGAATACGCGCTGCCGCAGCTGTGGTGCGGCTGGGGCGGTTTGGACACGATCGACAAGAGCGATCCGCGGTTTTGCGGCAAAGACACCGGTGAAGAGCCGACCGCGTACCACAACGGCGACAGTTGGTTTTGGGTAAACAACATTGCGGCGGTCGCTTTGAACCGCCTGGACAAAAAAAAGTTTTCCGGTTATATCGGCAAGATTTACGAAGCGTCGAAAAAAGATATCCTTTGGAACGGCGCGATCGGCTGCGCTTCCGAGATCAGCCCGGCCGAATCTTACGCGCCGACCGGATGCGCCAACCAGGCCTGGAGCAACGCCACCTTCCTGGAATTATGTCGCGAGTTGAAAAAATAACAAAAAATAATTGGTACGCGGTGTCGGGTGGGCCGTCGAGCGGCAAGACCACGCTCATCAATGAGTTGGGCAAACTTGGGTATCGCACCGTTCCGGAAGCGGTCCGGCCGCTCATTGAGGCCGAAATCGCCAAAGGCCGACGACTGGAGGAAATCCAGCACACCGATGAGTTACAGAGAAAAGTTCTCGCCGCGCAGTTGGCGAAAGAAAAGGCTGCGCCGACCGGCGAGGTTGTTTTTTTTGACCGGGGGATTCCCGATACGTATATTTATTCGAAAGTCGATAATTTGGATTTGAGTATTTATTCCGGGATCGAGCTGCGCGGCCGCTACAAAAAAGTTTTTTTCTGCGAGTTGCTGCCTCTGGTTAAGGACCTTGCCCGGGTCGAGGACGAGGTTCGGGCGAAAATGCTCAGCGAGGCGCTTTTGAATGGTTACCGCGAGTTTGGTTACGATGTTATGGTCCTGGCCGCGACGTCCTCGGTGCAAGATCGCATCAAAACCGTACTGGTTCAGATTCGTAACGGTTAAGATATATCGGGTCCGGAGAAATTAATCGAAAATTAATGAAAGACGGGCGAAAATGAAATCACGCCTTTTTTTGTAAATTTTGCAAAACAAAACCATGGAAAAAGAAAAACTGGATCATTTTCGGAAAGTTCTCGAAGCTGAAAAAGCGGGGTTGGAAAAGCAGTTGGGAAACGTGGCGTTGCCGGCGTCGGAAGCCGGCGAATGGCAGCCGAAATACCCGAATCCTGATAACGACACCGGCCATGAAGCCGAAGAGCTGCGAGCCAGCGAAAGCGAGGAATACGGCGCCAACGTGGCCGTGACGCATGGTTTGAGCCAGCGCCTGGCCGACGTCGATTTTGCCCTGGAAAAGATCGAAAAGGGAACCTACGGCACTTGCGATAATTGCGGCGGCGAGATTCCCGAGGACCGCCTTGAGGCTTTTCCGGCGGCGCGGCTGTGTTTTGTTTGCGGCGGCAAGAAATGAATTTTTGACAAAATCGATGTTTGATTTTAATATCGGGGTATAACCGAATTGCCGGTCAGGCGATTGTTGCGGCTACCAACCGCGATTCCCGTAGGGGAAGCCAAAAGCCCAAGTTTGCCGGCAAAAAAGAGATTCCGCCGTTTGGCGGAAAATTAGGTGGAACCGCGGTTCAAAACCCGCCCTAATTCTGAATCATTGATCCAGAGTTGAGGCGGGTTTTTAATTTGGCAAATTTGGGGAGGTTTGACCTCGGGGAATTTTTGAGGTCAATCCTCACCGAATTTGCGCGTATCAATATTTATGAACAAAAAAGACTATCCGATCGAAACAATACGGCATTCGCTGGCGCACGTCATGGCAGTCGCGGTCCAAAATTTGTATCCCGACGCCAAATTCGGCATGGGCCCGGCGGTCGAGAATGGTTTTTATTATGATTTCGACCTGGGGGTGCAAGGCTTGGCGCCGGAAAATTTGAAGGAGATCGAGGTCAAGATGAAAAAGCTCATCGGCGCCGGGGATAAATTCGAAAGGAAAGAAGTTTCCATTGACGAAGCCAAGGAGCTGTTCGCCGGCCAGTGCTACAAGTTGGAGATCGTCAAAGACCTGGAGCAGGAAGGCGAAACGAAAGTTTCGGTCTATATCAACGGCGGTTTTACTGACCTGTGCCGCGGCCCGCACGTTGAGGCGGCAAGCGATTTGCCGGCGGACGGATTCAAGCTGACCAAGATCGCGGGCGCCTACTGGAAGGGCAGCGAAAAGAATCCGATGCTGACCCGCATCTACGGCGTGGCTTTCGCGTCCAAAAAAGAGCTGGATGAATATCAAAAAAACCTGGAAGAAGCGGAGAAACGCGACCATCGCAAACTGGGCCGAGAATTCGATTTGTTCCATATAGATGAGGATGCGGGTCTGGGTTTGGTATTGTGGCATCCCAAGGGAGCGATGCTGTGGCGTTCGATCGAGGATTTTTGGTACGACGCTCATCTAAAGGGTGGATATGATTTAGTGCGGTCGCCACATATCGGCAGCCGCCGTTTGTGGGAAAAGTCCGGCCATTGGGGTTTTTATTCGGAAAGCATGTATCCGCCCATGGAGGTTGGCCAATCGTTGGAGGATCAAAAACAGAAAGTCGATTTGGCCGAATCGGAGCAGTATCTGCTTAAGCCCATGAATTGCCCGTTCCATGTACAGATTTATAAGAACGGCCTGCATTCATATCGCGAATTTCCGATGCGATGGGCCGAATGCGGCACGGTTTACCGCTATGAAAAAAAAGGCGAACTTTCCGGTTTGACGCGCGTACGCGGTTTTACCCAGGACGATGCCCATATTATTTGCCGCAAGGACCAGGTCGAGGAAGAACTTAAGCGAGTTATCGATTTTATCGAATTTATGTACAAGTCGTTTGGTTTTGGCATGGATTCGGTTAACGTCTATTTATCTTTGCGCGATCCGGCCAATAAAGAGAAATACGCGGGCGACGACGAAGGCTGGGAATTCACGGAAAGTGTTTTGCGCAAAGTCGCCCAAGAAAAGAAATTGAATTTCAAGGAAGAGTTGGGCGAAGCCGCGTTCTACGGGCCAAAACTTGACTTCAAGATCAAGGACGTTCTGGGGCGCGAGTGGCAATGCTCGACCCTGCAATTCGATTTCAATTTGCCGAGTCGCTTTGACATGTCGTTTATAAATAAAGACGGCAAAGAAGACCGGCCTTACATGCTGCACCGGGCATTGTTCGGTTCGTTTGAGAGGTTTATTGGTTTATTGATCGAGCATTACGCGGGCGCGTTCCCGGTGTGGTTGGCGCCGGTGCAGGTAAAATTGCTGTCGGTGGGCGAGGCGCACGTTGAATTTTGTCAAAAATTATTTGACGAATTCAGGCAGGCCGGGATCCGTTGCGAATTGGATATCGCCGACGAGACCCTGGGCAACAAGATCCGCAAGGCGGCGGGGGAGAAAATACCGTATACTTTGGTGATCGGCGACAAAGAAATGCAATCAGATGCGCTGGCGGTACGCGATCGCGGTAGCAAATCCGCCCGGGAAATTTCCAAAACAGATTTTATCGCCGAGGTATGCGCCAAGATAAAAAACCGCGCTTAAAATGAAAAAGAAGATATGTTTGATATATTGCGGGGGGACGATCGGTATGGTGCGCAAATCCGACGGTTTGCTGGCGCCGGCCGATGATGCGGCACAGTTGATCTCGCTGGCGCCAGGGATCGAAAAATTGGCGGAGTTCGATTTCAAATTCGTGGCCGATATTGATAGTACCAACATGCATCCCGGAATCTGGAAGACGCTGGCGCAGACAATCCGTGAAAATTACGATAATTGCGATGGTTTTGTCATTGCGCATGGTACCGATACGATGGCCTATACCGCATCGGCGTTGTCTTTCGCGCTGCGGAATCTGAACAAGCCGGTCATTATTACCGGGGCTCAAAAATCGATATTCGATATTGCCAGCGATGCGCCAAACAATTTGATAAACGCGGCGAAAGTGGCGTTGCTCGATGTGCCGGAAGTTTGCGTTGTTTTTGGCAGCAAGATTTTGCGGGGAAACCGCACCCAAAAGATAAGCGAAAAAAAACTTAATGCCTTTTGGTCGCCGGTGGTACTGCCGCTTGGATGTGTTGCGCTTGAGCCGGAAATTGTTGTCGACCGGGTTTGGCGGTGGCGAAGCAAAGAATTGGAATTCAAACCCGATTTTGACCGGGAAGTGGTATTTTATCAGCTTTTTCCGGGATTGGATGGAAAATATATTGAAGCGGCGATTGACCGTGGCTGCAAGGGTGTGATTTTAAATGCGTACGGCGCCGGAAACGTGCCAAATGGCGAAGCTTCGTTGCTGCCGGTGATTAAAAAAGCAGTCGAGCATAATGTGCCGGTGATTGTGTCGACGCAATGTGTTGAAGGTTCGACTCGGATGATCTATGAGGTGGGACATTGTGCTTTGGCTGCGGGCGCGATTCCGGCTTTTGATATGACTTCTGAGGCGGCCGCGACAAAATTAATGTGGATTTTGGCGCAAACAAATGATTTGGCGTGTATTAAAGAAATGATGCGCACGAATTTATGTGGCGAGATTACCACCATGTGAGATAGGTAAAATCATGGATACTAAAAAAGTTATTGCTGCTTTGGAGATAAAATATCCCGGAAAACGCATTATACGAAACGGCAGGGATGCCGTGACTGAGATCGTTTGCGAAACCGAACCGGCAACCACGCCGGATGGTCCAGGTGTTGCGGTGGCGGTGATCGACAGCTCTGCGCCGCATTACCACGAAAAAACCACCGAGCTTTACCGGGTAATCGAGGGCGAACTGACGATTTATGTCAACGAATTTCCGCATCGCCTGCAGGCGGGCGACGAGTACACGATCACTCCAGGAAAGGTCCATTGCGCGGCTGGCGACGAAACGTGGGTTGAGGTAGTTTCCGATCCCGGCTGGACCCCGCAAGACCATTTTCCGGCAAATTGAAATATGAGCCTAATTGCCCAAATCATTGGCGCTTTCACGGTAGGATTCATCGGCGGGGCGGTGCCCGGTCCGATTTTGACGAGCGCGATGACCGAATCTTTGCGGAACGGTTTTGCGGCAAGTTTGAGGGTTGTTTTTTGGGCGATGCTTTCGGAATCGGCGATTGCGTTGTTCATCCTGACGGTATTGTCGCTTTTTGACGTGCCGCAAGGGGTTTTCTACGCCATTTCATTCGCTGGTGCCGTCGTTCTGGTTTGGTTTTCTCGGCGCATCTGGAAAATAAGGACGGTTGACGGCAGGGGCGAAGTCTTTTCGTTCAAAAAAATTTTCCTGCTGATGGCGGCCAACGGACTTTTCTGGCTATATTGGTTAACGGTTTGCGTTCCGATGGCGTTTGCGATGCGGCAATCCGTGGTATTTGGCCAGATATTGTTCCTGGCGTTTTTTGAGCTTGGCTGGATGATCTCGACCGTCGCGATGGTTTTTATTTTTTCTCGTTTCCGTCCGATTCTAGTCAGAAAAAACTTGGTCGCGCCGGCTTTCAAAATATTGGCAGTGTTGTTCGTATTTTTCGCGGTCAAGATTTCCTGGGAAAGTTTGCTATACTTCATTAATTAACCGATGAAATGGAGGAATCGAGCGCATTATTGCGAGAATTCAAAAGCAAGGACAAAAAAGGGGCCGTGGCGAAACTTGAACGGTTGGTTTTGGCCGGTCGGGACAAATTGCATCTGGTGCTTGATTTTGATCGCACGCTGACCATCCGGCACAAAGACGATAATGCCGAAGTGACGACCTGGCGCCTGCTCAACACCAGCTTGCCGTTGCCGCGCCGCGAAACGGCCGCGAGATTATATGCAAAACACCGGCCGCCCGAAGCCCGGGGGAAAATGGACGAAGCCGAGGCGATCGTTTGGTGGTCGTCGGTCTTGAATCTCTATCCCGGTAGTGGTTTGAGGTTGCCGGATCTGGCAATCAAGGCAAAATCCGAAATTCCGGCCCGAGAGGGCGCCAATGAACTTTTTGACGCGTGCATCGCCAAAGGTATTCCCACGGTGATAATTTCCGCGGGTATCAAGGATATTATCGATATTTGGTGCGAAAATCTGGGCGTGCGTCCCACTCGGGTGATTTCCACCAAACTCCGCTGCGACGATGAGGGCTACATCTGCGGTTGGGACCGGGATTCGCTGGTTCATATTTTGAACAAGACGGAAAAAGGCAAGGAAACGCTTGCCGGCATCAAAAAAAACCGACCAAACATTTTTCTTGTTGGCGACAGCCTTGATGACGCGGATATGGCCCAGGGGTCGGAGAATGTTTTGCGTTTCATCATCGACAATCCGCGCAGTGATGACATCCGGACCCAGGAATTCTACGACAAAATTTTCGACAAGTTCGATTTCGTCCTGCCCGGCGACAGCCTGTTGCCGCTCGTCGAGATCATAAAATCAATAAACTGAAATTATGCACATATTTCATCTACCAGAGAAATATTCTTTCGAAAAAGTTGGTATAAAAGGAAAAACTTTTCAGTCGAAAGATTTAACCGATAAGGTGGAATTCACGGTTATCGAGACCGAAAGCGGCCACCAGACAAAAATTATCGAAAAAGAATCGATTTTTGCATACTATATCCTGGAAGGCTGCGGTAATTTTGAAATCGATGGCCAAATTGAAAATTGTCAAAGCTGCGATTTGGTGGTGATACCGGTGGGAAAACCGTTCACTTATTCGGGGAAAATGAAGATGCTATTGTGCTGCTCGCCCTGGTGGCGGCCGGAGCAGGAAGTTACTTTTTAGCGAAAAGCACCGTTTGTTTGCATGCAGTTGACAAAAGTCTTAATTACAATTAAGATTTTTTAAGTTGCAAATCCCTTTGGTTGAAAGGGAGGAGAGGTTAGGTTATGAAGGGACCGGTCAATAGGGATGACATAATTGCTATGTTAGCCGATAAGGCGAGGCACAAGAAAATCTTGATGAGAACTCTTTCTTACCTCATAGAGAGAGGAACTCTGGAACTAAGGGAGCCCCAAGATTTTCTTGGCCTGAGACGTTCTCTTGATTCGTTGGAATCTTTGGGGGCGGTGTCGAGGGAGTTGGATGGCGGGAAAATCATTTACTCCCTTATGAGTGGATGGAGTGACGAAACTATCCGCGAGTTGCTGAATGCAATAACCGAAAATGGCCCCAGTGGTTACAAATACGCACTTTATGTTCTTTTAACATTGCGTTTTGAAAGAGAGCTCGTCCCGGAAGAAATCCTGATCAGGATTGCTAGAGAGTGCCGCGATGCGAGCCCGTCCCTGAGCGCGATCAATAATTCAATAGCTTTGCTTATGAAGGCAGGGATAGTCGAAAAAAATATTTCGTCATATTTCATCAAGGGAGAATGGCGAGAAAAGCTCCGGCAATAATTTTTCGCTTTCTTTTTTGCAATTAACCCAAATTGGGTGGCGGTGGCTGGTTGTTCGGGCGTAGTAGGCTCGATGATCGTCACCGCTTTTTATATTTGAAAAATCACGATATAAATGTAAAACTGAAGAAACAAATTTATAAAAAATGGAAACAATCATTTGCGAAAAAGACGGGCAGAAGGTTGCCCAAGTGGGTGGCGAAGAGATTATTATGGCCAAGGTGCAGGATGCACTGGACCTGATGGTCGATCCGGATTTGGAACGGGCAAGAATGATCATTATTGACCAAAAAAACATCGTGCCGGAGTTTTTTGATTTAAGCACGCGCCTTGCGGGCGAGATTTTGCAAAAGTTTGTGCAGTATCGGGTAAAATTGGCGATCGTGGGCGATTTTTCCGATGCCAGCGAATCGCTGAAGGCGTTTATCTACGAAAGTAACAAGGGGCAGGAAATTTTCTTTTGCGTCACGGCCGACGAGGCGAAGGAGCGCTTGTTCGCGGCTCGATGATATGGAAAACGACAATAAAATTTACGTTGATTGGATCGACAGAGTGAAAATTCTGCAGAAAGCGGTCGTCATGGATAAGGAAGGCCGGATTTTGGCATTGAAGCGCACCGCCGATTCCAACCGGTCGCGGCCGAATTACTGGGATTTGTCGGGCGGTTTTCCGAAAAGAAAGGTGTTTTTATCGTGGCGATCTGCTATGTTTGCGACGCGACCGATGGGGAAGAACCGCGTTTAAGCGCCGAGCACTGCGAATTCCGCTGGGTTGCCCCGGCTGAATTTTTGAAATTGGATATCGGCGATGACGGCGGATTGCTGACATCGATCATCGGTAAAATTAAATAATAAAACAAGATGCATAAAAAAGGAAAATTGGACGATGCGGCAAGGGGTGAATATCTGGTTGGGGTAAAACTACCGCCGGAAAGCGGTTTACGTTGCGACAAAATGCAAATTTTTTTCAATAAACTTAACCCGGCGGATTTTCCCGGAAAACTCCACGTTCATGAGAAAATGGATGAGGTTGTCATAGTTCTGAAAGGTAAATTCACGGTGGAAATGGACGGAGAAAGGTTGGAATTGCGGGAGCAGGAGTATGTTTTCAAAGCCGCGGGTTTGCCCGGCCGGGCGCTGGCGGCCGACTCGGGTACCGAAGTGTTGATAATCAAAGCGCCTTCGGTCGAAAACGATGCCAAAATCATCGACTAGAAACGAAACCGCCGTCGGGCGGTTTTTTTTGGTTGCAAAAGGGCTTAAATTGGGGTAGATTGGCTAATTAAACTTAAATACCGGTCTATGAAAAAAATCTTCCAAATGGCTTTATTTCTTGCGATCGCGGGATTTTTTGGGCTTTTTATTTACGGTAAAGGGAGCGAGACCAAAAGCGAATTGACGCCCATTAGGGTGGCATGGCAGGTGGCTTGGGTGCCGCAAGGGCAATTTGTGCAGATATTAAAAAATACCGATATTTTGGAATCGAACGGGTTAAGCGGAAGGTTCGACAAATTCACTTTTGGCGCTCCCATGGTTGAGGCGGCGCTGGCCGGGCAGGAAGACGTGATTTTTGTCGGGAGCGCCCCAGCTTTAAGCATAACTTCGAAAAGCAGCGACTGGAAGATCGTTTCGCGCATGGAAGATTACCGTACCGCAATCATCGTTCCCCCTGATTCGGATGTGAGAAGCATTGCCGATCTTAAGCATAAGACGGTCAATATGCCTTTCGGGTCGATCGCTTATCTTCTCGGCTCGATAGAGATGCAAAAAACGGGATTTGATTTAAAGAAGGATGTGACCTTGCAGCATATCGATATCCTGGAGCAGACCAATATCATACAAAAAGGAACTTCGAAAAGCTGGGGCGAAGCCGCGGCTTTCATCGGCTGGGATCCCACTATCGCCCAGTTGGAAGAGCAAGGAAAGGCTCGGGTGCTGATGGTTTTACCCGATACTGGCGTAGTGGTAATGTCAAAGAAATTCTACGAGGCCCATCCCGAAGCGGCGAAAAATTTTCTTAAATCGCTGGTTCAGGCCTACGATTTTTATTACAAAAACAAGCAAACGGCGGACGATTGGTATTTGGCGGATGCGGGGGTAAATTTTTCCCAAAGAGTGATGGAAGCCGCCGGTTCTTTGGAAAGAAATAATAATGCCGAGGGCATAAAAAACATTTCTTTGCTTATGGAAGACGGGGATATCGCGAAAATGCAAACGGAAATTGACCAAGCTTTCAGCCTCGGCATCAAAAAAAAACAAACGAGCGCGAGCGATATCAATGAAAGGTCTTTCGTCAAGGATGCGGAGAAAGAGATCGATGAAGGAAATTTTTCCAAGGAAGTGCGGGTTGACTTAACGTATGACGAAAAATAAAGACGTAATAAATCCCTGGGTGCCCATATTGTTGCTGTTGTTCGTTTGGCAGGTTTGTTCCTGGGCCGGGTTTTTGAATTCCCAGTTCCTTCCCTCGCCTTTGGCCCTGATGTCGGAAATTGTCGATTCTTTTGCCAATCAGCACTTGCTGGGCGACATTTTCGCGAGCCTGAAAAGGGTACTGATAGGTTTTACGATCGCGGCGGCAACGGGAGTAAGTTTGGGTATTTTTGCCGGAACGAACCAGGTGGCAAGGAGTTTCATCTCGCCTTTGGCGGAGATATTCCGGCCGATTCCGCCGATAGCTTGGATTCCGATCGCGATATTGTGGTTTGGCCTCGGCGACAAACCGGCGTTTTTTTTGGTATTTTTGGGTGCGTTTTTCCCGATATTCACGAATTCGATGCTGGGGGCGTTAAGCCTTGAAGAGACTCACAGGAGGGCGGCTTACAGTCTGGGTGCCGATAAAAAACATTTTTTGGCCGATATTTTGCTTCCGGCATCTTTGCCGCATATTTTTGCGGGAATGAAAATCGGGCTGGGCGTGAGTTGGATGGCGGTGATCACCGCCGAGTTGGTTGGGTCGCAGTCGGGATTGGGGTACATGATCCAATTCAACCGTTTTTTGCTGAATACTCCTAAGGTGGTAGTGGGAATGGTGGTGATCGGCGCGATCGGTTTTTTGCTTAACCGGCTGATGGCTCGCGTTGAAGCCGCGCTTGTGCCATGGAAAGATTTTAAAGGAGCCAACCATATATGAAATTGGAATTCGAAAACGTAACCAAGAATTTTAACGGCAGGAATGGTGACCGGCCGATGGTTGTGCTGGATGGTATTTCTTTTGGCGTTCGGGAATCGGAATTCTTCTGTATTGTCGGTCCTTCGGGGTGCGGTAAAAGCACGATAATCAATTTGGCGGCGGGATTTTTCCGTCCCGATCAAGGCCGGGTGGCCGTGAATGGCAAGGAAATTTCATCTCCGTCGGCATCGCGCACGGTGGTTTTTCAGGAGTACGCCCTCTTTCCCTGGAAAACTGTTTTTGGAAATATCGAATTCGGTTTGAAATGTTCCGGCATACCCGAGGAAGAGAGAAGACAAATAGTTTACGATCTGGCGAAAAAAGTGGATCTCGAAAAATTCCTAAATCATTATCCGGCCGAGCTTTCGGGGGGCATGAAGCAGCGGGTTGCCATCGCGCGATCATTGGCGGTGAAGCCGGAAATTATTTTGATGGACGAGCCGTTTGCCTCCCTGGACCAGCAGACGAGGGATGTCATGCAAGAAGAACTGCTGGGATTTATGAAAGAGTTTTCCCAAACGATAATTTTTGTGACGCATAATATCGAAGAAGCCATTTTTCTCGGTGACAGGGTTTTGGTGCTGGGAAAGCGGCCGGCGCATGCAAAGGCCTTGGTGGAGGTACCTTTTTCCAAGCCTCGTTTGCCGCAATTGCGCAACGAACCGGTATTTCTGGCTCTAAGACGTGATATCGGTGGTTTGTTGCGCAAAGAAGCATCATGACCGCCGCAAGGCGGTTTTTGGTTGCAAAAAAGAGGCAGTTACGGTAAATTGGCTAATCTTAAACTTATCGGAAAATATGCCTAAGATTTGGAGAAAGGCCATTGAAAACGAGCTTGATTCCAAGGACGTCGAGATTCTAAACCTTTTAGCCGCGGAAAAAAAATTTACCACTGAGGAAATCGGCGAGCTGGCCAAAAAAACCGGGCTTGTGCCGGCTGATGTCGAAAAACGCCTAACCGCATTGAAAGACAAAAAAGTTCTGCTCAAAGACCGGATTTCCGTGATCGACCCGATGAAGATTTGGGACGGTTATTATGTGGCGCTGATAAAAACCCATTTGGTGCCGCCGATAATCTCCGAGGATATCAAATTTCCGACCGGTTGGCGCGTGGAGAGCTATTTGGAGCGGTTGCGACGGCGCGAAAAGGAAACTGGCGGCGCGATCATCAGGCAGGCCTATTGTTTGCAGGGAACCGAATACGATATGATGCTGATCGTCAGCGCCTTGTCGCAAACCGATCTGGCGGAATATCTGGACGGATTGACCAAGGAAGGTTGGATCGAAAGGGTTTGGAGCTTCACGCCCGTCGAACTGGGCGATAACTGGGTATTCGATCCGGTGGCGGTGCCCGCGAACAGAATTTTCGAGGAGCGCGTAAAGAATATCAAAAAATAATATGCCTTCCCGGGATGTCTGGTTTTGGCCAAAAACCGCCCGTCTTTACGGGGCGGCGATAAAAAGCGCGCATCGGGGCCAGGACGATGAAGTCATCGTTAAAAAGTCTCTGGCGGCGCAAGGCTTTGCGAGCGTGGTTTCTCTCGGCGTTGGCGACGGTCGGGAGTTTGCTTGGCTCAAAGGTTTAAAGAGCGTCAAAAAGATCATCGGCGTCGACTATTCGGCGGCGATGCTTGCCCAATGCCGGGAAAACGCGGCCAAGTCCGGCATCAGAATTGATTTGATTTGCGATGACCTGTTTGATTTGCAAAATTTGGAAGAAATTATCACTAAAGAAAAATCTTCCGTTGCGTATCTTTGTCTGTTGAACACTTTGGGTAATTTTACCCGCGAAAAACGCGTCAGGATTGTTTTAAATGTCCGGCGCCTGATGAAAAAAGGCGACCGCCTGGCGCTTTGCCTTTATAAGAAACCCGGAAGCCTTAAGCGGCCGGTTTTACCCGGGCAGCTGGTTTTGAAGAATGGAGTTGACGGCCGACGCATTGGATTGGCGCTCGAGTATGCGCGCAACGAGGTTTTGTGGTCTGCGACTTACGAACGTTTCGGTTGTCTGCCGCGATTCGATTACGATAAAGCCGCCAATGACGTGGCGGCCTATTCGGGGCAAAAGAAAGTTTTCTTTTCCAACCGGTTTTCCTCACAAGAAATAAAAGGGATGTGCCGTTTTACCGGTTTGGAAGTTGAGAGATTGATTGAGGGCAAGTATATGTGGACCGCGATTTTGAAATAAAATGGCTTTAAATAAGCTAAAAGAGAGACATCATTAAATCAGTCTCTCTTCGGTTCAAAAGTCAGTGTTTTCTTGCTTGGGCGCAAAACCCGTGATTACTGCTCACGTAAATCGATGTCTGAAATCGAGGGCCTGTAACTGATAGGCCGCTCATTATTCGTCTTGCCCAGCAAAAGATTGAAAGACTTTCACATCCCTGGTAATCCGGGTTCGTGAAATGCCGCCTTTTTCAAGCCGACGTTTCACCAACCCGGATTACATAAAAAGAACTGTTTATACCATTATATAAAGCCGCCAAAACGAGTCAATAGGCACGCGCAGTGGAGAGGCCTTGACTTAAGTTTAAAAAAAGTTTAATAAAAAAAAGGTAAGGGAGGCTAGATATGTCTCGATTTGATAACATTGGATGGTTTGAGATTTTCGTGGCATTGGTTATAGTAGCCTTTTTATTCATATTGGCTAATATACTGTTGGCACCGCAGGTTGAAGAAAATAAAATTTTGGATCAGGTCAATCTTAAATGGCAGCTGGGAGAAAGGCATGACTGGATAATTCAGTACGAAGGCAGAATTATGTGGACCGGCAATGCGAAAGTTTTCTTTATTGAAGATGTCGCGGATGGCGGCACTTGCTGGGCCAGTATTCGCCATAAAAATTATTTCGGTTCACCATGGAAATTCTATAATATCGAATGCCATGTGCGTTCGATAAAAGAAAATGTCTCCAAGGGCCCGGAATTGGTCAAGCCGCAAGAGATAAACGTGCTAATCTAGGGTGCCGCTATGAGTGCGTCACCATTTATTTTTATAAAATCAGTGTTATCTAATTAATTTTCCAAAAGTTTCAATTATTAAAGATATTTTTATGAAAATCGTGGTTTTGGAAAAAATCGAAATGACCGGGGCGCAAAGGAGCCGTTTGATGGCACTGGGCGAAGTAAAATTTTTTGATTCCTCAACGGAACTTGAATGCAGGGCAAGGGTAAGAGGTGTGGACGCGGCGGTCATTGATTGGATCGATCCAAATCCGTTTTTAGAGGAGATGAATAATCCGTCGCTTCTGGCCTTAATGTCGACCGGTTACGCCTGGATTGACGTTAAAAGGGCGCGACAAGCTGGAATTTCAATCTCAAATATTCCGGGTTACGCGACGTCGGCAGTAGCAGAACATCTTATCGGCCTAATGTTTGCTGTCGCAAGGAAAACTTTGATCGGCGACACGGGGATAAGGAGCGGTAAGAAAGATAAGGGTTATTTAGAGGGTCTGGAAATGGCGGGGCGAACGGCGGGAATCATTGGGTTGGGGAACATCGGCCAAAATGTGGCTCAAAAATTGGCATGCTTTGGGATGAATGCGGTTGCCTACGATATCAAACCCATTGATGTACCCATTGCAAGGAGCGTGTCGCTGGAGGGATTGCTGGAAGTTAGCGATGTAGTTTTTGTTTGCTGTGATTTAAATGAAAGATCGAGGAATATGCTGAAACTTCCACAATTAAAGCGCCTCAAGCCAAGGGCAATTTTGATTTCCAGTACCTGGGGTGTCCTCGATATTGATGATTTGGTAGTTCTTTTAAGAAATAAGAGGATTTTTGGCGCCGGTTTGGACGTGTCTATTGAAGGCGGGGGAATAGATTTGCCCAAAGAATTGACCCGCTTAAGAAGCGTTGTTTTAACGCCGCATATAGGTTACAACACTCGGGAAGCGAAAATCAGACAAGCCGATATCTGCATCGACAATATCGAAAAATATTTCGCAGGCAAGCCGCAAAATATCATTAACTATTGACCTTCGCATAATAGCTTGATTATCATATCAATACAATCCTGACGCTTTTAAAAATCCTTTCATTAATTCTTTATCTCCGGCGATTTTGCGT
>JALOQL010000097.1 GCA_025453415.1 Minisyncoccota bacterium | reverse complement strand
GACACTCCGGATATCCTTGAGCTGTTGTCGGACAAGGTGTCCGCGGAAGGATTTACGGAAGCGGTGGTCCTTTTTAAAAAAGAATTGCCTGCGCAGAAAATGGTGCGGGTTTATCGAGGAGTTAGCCTTGTGAAAGATGTTGACCTTTCGCGGCAAGCTCCGTACGCGATGCGCGCAAGTTCCGACGATCCTTGGGGATTTGCGGTTATGGAAGATTTAAGGCAAGAAGTCGAAATCTTGGCCGCGGAGCCGACTTATGAAAATTTACTTGCCTATGCGGACAAAGTAAGGCCCCAATTAAACGAATTCCATCAAAAAAGATTTGACGAAAATTTGCTCAAAATAGAGGACGGCATATTGGAAGGATTCAGCGTTAGAACGATGCTGAACCATGATCAGTTCCAACATAATGGAGGATATGCTGACACTGGCATCAGCCCGTATATTTCCGCTTCATTCAATCCAAAAGAAGCGGTGGGCTATAGCCATTATGGTTCTAATCGTGCCGCTTTATTTGTTATCGATGTGCCTGTTTCGCGGCTTGAAGATATTAATGACGACGCGGACAAAGAAACAAGCATCAAGGGCGTATTGGATCATAAAGACATTACCGCGGTTCTTTTTAGAAAAGGCGACGTGAGCCAACGGGCGATAGGGACGGCCTTGAAAACAGTTTCCGATACGGTTCAAATTCCGGTTTGCGACGCCAACGAGGCTGAAATGGTTTTAGGAAATCAAGTAGTGGCAAACAGAGAGATTGACGCGCAGCAACAACCGATTGACGCGGAAATAATTCGACAAAAAAGAGTTTTAAAATTATTGTCTGAATTCCCGGAAGTTGGTCTTGATATTCAGGCAATTCAGGAATTAGCATTAAAGTCCGGAGCTGATATTTATACAACAACAAAAACGCAGATCTATGACTATTACTTTGAGCGGTTTAGAAAGTCGGGTTATCACATTCGTGTGCCGGCATATTCGCCATCTGATTATTTTGACAGATATAAAATAACCGATCCAAAATTGCTCAAATTCCGCGAATTGTATTTTCGCGAAGACGATGAAGAGAAAGAATGGATAAGACAGCATAAAGAATCGGGAAAACAATAGTTTTCCGGGTAGGAAACTTCATTTTTTGGTTGAGGCGACCGGCGGTTTGTGGTATCCTAAATTAATTGAAAGCGTAACTCCAAAAGAATGAAACCAGCCAAAAAAAAGAAGATTGGGCAAAAAGACCGTTCCGGCAAAAAAGCGGTGCCGGTTGCCGTGCGGGTTACCGTCAGAAAAGAAGTTGAGCCAAAAAAGGAAATTCCGGCGCCCAAGCCGTTGACGAAGATCGCTTCCGGGTTGCGTTCACGCATCTTGAACGCTAAGGCCATTGAAAAGGGCGCTGCGGCAAAAAAGCCCGCGCCGGAGATGGCTGATACCGGCGAGTTTGAAGTGAAAAAGACCAAGATCAAGATTATTGGCATTGTCGGGGGCGGAGGGAACATAGTTTCCGAGATTGCCCAGCGGGTGAAAAAATCTTCGTTTTGCGTGGCCAACACGGATTTCGCGGCATTGCGCAACGTACCCAAAACCGTAACGGTTTTTCATTTCGGGGAGAGCAAGACCCATGGGCTGGGAACGGGAATGGACCCGAAGATTGCCGAGGAGGCCGCCATCGAAGAAAAGGAGAAGATCAAAAAAATGATGGAAGGCCAGGATCTGGTTATTATCGTTTCGTCTTTGGGGGGCGGCGCCGGATCGGGGGCGGCGCCGGTGTTCGCGCAGATATCGAAAGGCCTGGGCAACCTGACTTATGGTATTTTTACTTTGCCGTTTGTTTTCGAGGGGGCGAAGAAAGAGGAGATTGCGCGCACGTCGCTGGAGAAGCTGAAACCCTACATGAATGCGCTGACCATCCTGCCCAATGAGCGCGTTTTCGAGGTAGTGCCCAAGAACACCCCTTTTTCGAAGACCCTTTCCTACATCAATACGATGCTGTCCGACAGCCTTGAGGGGCTGATCGAAACAATTTACGATATTGGCGTCATTAATATCGATTTTGCGGATTTGCGGACGGTTTTGGCCGGCAATGGCAAAATGGCATTTTTGAATACCATTAGGCTGAAAAAAGGCGAGGAGGCCAACCTGGATTCTTTCGAAAAGGCATTCAGTTCCCCGCTCTATCCGTATACGATCGACAAGGCCAAGGGGTTGCTGTTGAATATTGTGGCGCAGAAAGATCTGCGATTGCTTGAGGTCAACAAGATCCTGACGAGCATTGCCGCGCGCATCCATAAGGAAGCCAAGATAATCTTCGGCGTGGGGCACGAAGGCGCGCTGCCCGGCGAGGTCAAAGTCACGGTGTTGGCGACCGGATGTGTCTATGGCGCGGTCGATGGAGCGGCCAACGGCGAAGCCGAGGGCGGTAAGGAAACGGAAGATAATGGGATCGATAATCAAAAAAAGGAAATCGAGCATCACAAGGTGCCCGCGCCGCCGGCGCGCCGTAAGATCGCGCCGCCAAAACCCAACCGGGAAGTAAAAGAAAAAAAGGAAAACAAAGTGCCGGTGAAGAAGGCGGTGTCGGCAAAGAAAGTCAAGATTACCAAGATCGCGCCGGCAAAGAAAGATCCGGAACCGCAGAAGGCGGCTGGTAACCGGAACATCGAAGAGATATTCAGCGTGCCCCAGCCCAAGCCGGCGGTCGAGCCGGCCGAAGAGATTGTAATGCCGGAAAATCCGGTGCGCAAAAACGCGCTTCAGGTAAAAAAGGAGATCGAGATGGAGGAAAAGGAAATGATGGAAAAGGAGCGGATTTGGGACGTGCCGGCGTTTTTGCGCAAGCAACAAAAAAATAACCAATAACCGATAATATGGCTGAGATCATTTCAAAGGCGATACTGGAAAGGATCTATCCCCGCCGCCCGGAAGATAGCCGCAAGTACGATTTCGGCAATCTTTTGGTGGTGGGCGGTTCGGACTATTATTCGGGCGCGCCGGCGCTGGCCGCGCTGGCGGCATTTGCGGCGGGGGCGGACATGGTGCGCATCGCGGCGCCCAAGCGGGCGGCCGATATCATCGCGACATTTTCGCCGCTGTTGTCGACCATTCCGCTGGAAGGGCGCTGGTTGGACGCGCCGGATCTATGCGTGTTGCAGGAGGTTGCCGCTTCCATGGCGGCCGCGGCACCCGGAAAATGCGCCGTGGTAATCGGCGGCGGCATCGGCCGGTCGCCGGAAACCATGGCCACGGTCAAGGAATTTGTCGCGTCGTGCGCTTTGCCGACGGTGATCGATGCCGACGCGGTGCGGGCGCTGGCCGATTCTCCCGAAATTTTCGCGGGAAAGCCGCTTATGATCACGCCGCACTTGCGCGAGTTCTACGAACTGACCGGAAACGACGTCGCGGACAAAAGCGATGACGCGAAAGCCGAGATCGTTGCCAACCAGGCCAAAAGCTTGGGCATGACCATCGTCCTCAAGGGCAAAGTTGACGTTATCTCCGACGGTACGCGCACCGCCTTGGGGCGGACGGGCAATGCCCTGATGACCAAGGGCGGAACGGGGGATACCTTGGCCGGGATCGCCGGCGCGCTGCTCGCGCGCGGCGTGACGCTTTTCGAGTCGGCAAGCGCGGCGGCCTATATCAACGGCATTGCCGGCGAACTAGCCGGTGCCAAGCTGGGCGAGTCGGTCACGGCAATGGACCTGGTCAACGAGATCCCGAACGTTTTGCCCAAGCGTAAATACTAAAAATTTCTAATTTCTAATTTTTAATTTACATTAAATTTCTAATTTTCGAATACGTACTTAAATCCTATTGGAAATTGGAAATTGAAAATTGAAAATTACGAAGTGATTTCATGTACGATCTGATCATAATCGGAGGAGGACCGGCGGGAATGGCGGCGGCGATATATGCCGCGCGCGAGAAATTGGATGCCATTTTGATAACCAAGGAATTCGGCGGCCAGATGGCGAAGAAAGAAGTCGAGATCGAAAATTATCCCGGATTGGGAAAAATTTCGGCCCAGGAAC
>JALOQL010000014.1:1157-14850 GCA_025453415.1 Minisyncoccota bacterium | reverse complement strand
GCCTTTATGACGGATCCTTCAAGGAAATGGCCAGCGCGACCATTGATGGAACCGGCGACTGGGAATGCGCCAAGATCAAGGCGGTGACCGTAAAGAACGATAAAAACTATTACGTAGTGGCCCGGATCGAGAACAAGCCGATTAATTACGAATACGAATCGGGCATGCTGCCGGTTAAAAGTGGCGATGCCCAGGTGGTTGCCGGCATCCGGCAACTGGCCACCGAAAAGTTCGGCAAAGAAATCAAGAAGTACGACTATATGATGTTCGGGCTTGTTGATGTGCGGATAACCTTCGTTTGGGAAAACGGCCAGGGTCCCGAGATCAGCGATGTTTCACCGGTGGGTTCGGTTGATGGCGGCGATACCGAGTTGTATGTCGAGACCGACAAGGCGGCAACCTGCAAATACGGCCGTGACGACGTCGAGTACTCGGAAATGAAATATACTTTCGGCAAGACTGCCGGCACAAAACATCAGCAGAAGATCTGCAATCTCGATGAAGGTGATTTTACCTGGTATGTCCGTTGCAAGGATGCTTCGACAAAGAAAGAAAATGACGGGTCGACCTTGATACAGTTTGAAGTGAGCGATTAACAAAAAAACTTACCCAAAAGGGTCCGGTTCTTGCGGTCATGCAAGGATCGGACCCTAACAGAATTATAAAAAATAAAAAATACCAAAAACATGCGCTTTGCCTTGCCATTCAATAAACAAATCATATTTGTCGGTATCATGCTGTGCGGTTTGTTTTTTTTCGCGTTAGGTATATCAATAGCGCAGGCAAGGGGTGTTAATACTCCGTTTGGTACGATAACTTCAAATCCTTTTGGCGGACATGACCCGTGGATGGATAGCCGGGGGGGCAAGACTGGCGGCGGCGGTTTGGGAGAAATGTCCACGGAAGATTTGATCGCGGCGTTCAAGGCGGCGATGTCCGCCAATTTCAGAGATCAGACGTTTTTGGATGCGCTGTTCAATTTCATGCTGGGAGATCCCGTAAAGTATGAAAGCACCGTGCCGACATTCCAGGAGTTTGCGCAAGCGATATTGACCGAGCTTGGTACGAGAAATTTGTCCGACTCTCAAAAAGTGGATTTGGAAAACGCGAAAAAAGACTCGACCAGCAAAGGGTCGAAAGCAGAAATTGACAATGCGAACAATGAATTCACAAAAGCCGCGAAAGACCAGCAGGCTGAAGTTAAAAAGCAAACGCAGGAAAGTACATTGGTCGGTGATGCGGATGATGACCAGTTGGATAGTTTTGCTGAAAGCTATTTTAAGGGTAATGGCGGCAGTGTTGATAAGGCCGAATTTTTGGAATCAATTGAAAGCATGGGCGGCAAATGGAATGGCGCGGCAATCGTGGATAAGGATGGTAATGTAGCGGAAATTGCGACGGAAGTTTATCAGGGAAAACTATCGCTCTCGAACGACGATCCCGCGTGCGCCGCTTTGGACGCGTTGAATGGCGTCGGCTGGTTGAGCGATGGACAGGGCGCGACCGGAGGAGGAGGCGGCGGGGGCAGTGGCGGAAGCGGCGGGAGCGAAGCGGCGGCGCCGGCAGACCCGGGAGTGACTAGCGAAACGAATGCTACGCAAACAACCGCGCAAGTTTCTTTGTCGGTTTCCACCAAACGAACGGCCAACTGCCAGTACAGCACGACCGCCGGTTTTGTTTATGGCAACGGGACGGCGTTTTCGACGACGGGACAGTATAATCACAATACCAGCGTAGATGGCACCAAGCATCCCTACTACGTCGCTTGCAAGGATGTTGATACCGCGGGCGTCAGCGCGGCGATCAAGATTGATTTTACGTTGGATCTGTCGCAGGATCCGAATAACCAGCCCAAGATCAACGTGACCACGCCGGCGACGCAGACCGATGCCAATCCAAAATTATCGCTGACTACCGACCGTAACGCGGCTTGCAAATACAATAAGGATGTCACTTTCACCTATGCCACCGGCGGGACCACGATGACCGTCGATACGGCCCGGCGCGCCTTCGAGGTGGCGCTGGCGGCATATGCCGACGGTGATTACACATTTTACGTGGCCTGCCGTGACGATAGCACCGGGGCGGTAAGCGAAGTGAAAACGATCACGACCAAGCTGAACCGCAATAACAGCGGCAATGCGCCGGTGATCACCGATAAAACGGCCAAGTACCAGAATATGGCTTCCACGACGATCGAGATCGAGACGAAGCGCAATTCGATCTGCAAATACCGGGAAAACAACGATTTTAATTTTGACGACAATAACGGCACGGTCTTTTCGACCGACAGCGGGGCGACCGGCGTTACCGTGCATAAATCGGCATTGACCGGGCTTTCCGGAGGCAACCATAAATTCTACGTGGTTTGCAAGGACGTGGCGACGGGAGCGACCAACGCGACGGGGACAGAGATAATTTTCACCGTTTCCAACGGTGCGCCTGAAGTTACGAGCACGACACCGGCGGCGCAAACGGGTTCGGACCCTAAGCTTTCGGTGACCACGAACATGAAGGCGGTTTGCAAATACAATAAGGGCGCTACTTTCGATTACGCGACGGCGGGAACCGAGATGGCGGCGACCGAAAATTGGCAAAGCCATAGCGTCTCGCTGGTTTCGCTAAGCGACGGCGCGTATGATTTTTACGTAATTTGCCGCGATTATTTGAGCACGGCTTCCTTTAGCGAAGCAAGGAAAGTTAGCACTTCGATCAACCGCTCCGCGATCGATACCGACGGGCCGGAGGTGAAAAATGCCACGGCCGGTTTTCAGACGGTCAACAATCCCAAACTGATGGTGACGACCGACAAGGACTCGAACTGCAAATACGGCACCAATGATTTTGACTACGCCAGCGGCGGTACCTTGTTTGTCCAAACTGGCGAAACGACGCATTCGGTCGAGCTGAGCAATCTTGCCAACGGCCAGCACGCGTATTACGTGGTTTGCCAGAGGATATCCAATAACGTGACCAGTCCCAAAGGATATCAGATAATCTTCACCACCGATACCTCGGGTGATGCCAATGTTTGCAATAATCTTTCTTCCAACGACCGCAAGAACGACGGTAACCGCTCTTATGCCAGCGACAGCGAAGGAGACTCGGTTTATCCCTGGCAGTCGGTGGAAACCGGGACGCGCGAAAAATTCGCCAAGGTGGACTGGTTCGCGGGATACCAGTTCACGCCCACCAAAGACGGGCAGGTGACCCAGTTGTGCGGCTTTTTCGACAGCGGCACGAACAACGAGGTTTCGCTTTTCAACGGTTCCTATAAGGAATTGGCCAAGACGAAGGTCGCCGGGAATGGCAAATGGAAATGCGTTGACGTGACCCCGGCCGAGATCAAAGCGGACGGTAGATACTACGTCGTTACCTACATCGATAACGGTCCGATCTATTACGAATACAAATCCGGGTTGTTCCCGATCGAATCGAATGACATCGTCATTGAAGCCGGAATCCGCCAGACGATCATCGACGACGAATCAATGACCTCGATCATCAAATACGATTACATGATTTTCGGGTTGGTCGATATCAAGGTTAGTTATGTTCCGACAAGCACCGCCGGGCCCGAGGTAACCGGTGTCGGGCCGAAAGGCATGGTTTACAATACCAGCACCGCGATCACGGCGCTGACCGCGGATAATGCCAGTTGCCGGTTTGATCGCGAAGACGTCGATTATTCCCAAATGGCATACAACCTGCCCTGGGTGGCTAGCGGTTCTTACAGTCAGAAGATCTGCGGATTGGAAGACGGGGATTATACTTTCTATGTGCGCTGCAAGGATGCTTCCGGCAAGACCAATAACGGTTCAAAGATGGTTAAATTCAAAATCGAAAAATAAAACCTAAACAATAATATGCCATTACCCAAATTTACCCGGGCAAAAAAGATCGCGCCGCTGCTGGTTTTTGCGGCGGTTCTGGCTGCCACTTCGGTATCTCAAGGCGTTTTTGCGGCCGGCCCCAAACTGATGAACGTTAATCCGCAGGGGACGGTTACCAACTCCCAAGTCACGATAACTTTTGATACCGAAGACTTGGCGCGCTGCCGCTATTCAACGTCGGATACCGGTTACGAAAGCATGAACAACAATATGGAAACGCCCGACGGCCTTTATCATTCGGCGGATTTGGGTACTTTGGCGAAGAAATCATATACCTATTATGTCCGATGTCTTGATTATGACAACAACGCCAATGACGAGAGCAAGGAGGTCAGTTTCAAAGTAGGCGATATCGGTTGCGTCGGCGACGATTGCAATACGACCGATCCGACGCCCAGCGGTAGTGGACCGGTATTGTCGGGTTTTTCGCCTTCGGGAACGATTTATGATCCCAACGTGACCTTGACCGTGACAACCGATAAAGCCGCGAATTGCCGTTGCGGGCGCGTGGACAGAAATTATGACGATTTGACCTGGGCGTTTACTTCCAATGATCGCTTCAACCATATACGCAACACGGTGATGCCGGCGGGAGGTTATTATACCTATTACATCAAGTGCAAGGACGATGACGGTAATATCAACGCGGTGACGGGAACGATCAATTTCCGGTATAGCGCGCCCTATGTTGCGCCGCCGCCTCCTCCGTCCGATACCACTGCGCCTTCGGTTTCGAGCTTGGCGCCGTCGGGCGACATTGAGGCGTCGCCTACAACGCTGTCTTGCTCTACGAACGAGGCGGCCACCTGCAAGTACGGTCTTTCCGACGGCGATTACGATTCTTTCACCGATACGATGGCCGCGGGTTCGGATAAAACGAGTCACTCGGCGGATGTGACTTTGCCGTCGCCGGGATCGTATACATATTACGTGCGTTGCGCGGATACGGCCGGCAACAAAGGTACGGTTTCGAGCACGATCAGTTTTGCTTATGTGCCGCCGGTCAAAGACGGTCCGGTGATCTCCAATGCCAATCCCAGCGGCGAGGTTTATCAAAAGGATGTGGCGCTGACCGTGACGACCGACAAGGCGGCCGATTGCCGTTATTCGACCTCGGACGATGATTTTGACGCGATGTCGGGCAATTTCGAGACCAGCGACGGGACGCTGCATTTGGCCACGCTGAGCCTGGAAACCTACGGTCCCTATACTTATTACGTGCGTTGCGCGGACAAGGATGGGAACAAGGATACCCAATCGGAAGCGATCAATTTTGAATACGTGAACCCGAATCCGGATGAACTCGTGACCGATCCGGCCGAAGCCACGACCACGGAGCCGGTGGCTTGTACCGAATATAAGATGGGCGAGAAGGACGGCGGGTGCGATTATACCCAGGATTGTCTGTGCGACCCCGATTGTCCGGTATCCGCCTCGGAAAAGAATCACGACAAGGATTGCGACAACGTAACGACAAAAACCGCAGCCAATAACAGCTGGCTGGTGATCCTGATCATCGGGTTGCTGCTGCTGATAATCATCGTTATCATCGTGATTATCATCCGGAGGAGGAGCACCGAGGAGGATGTCGAACTGCCTTAACGGGGCAGGGCGACAAATGAGGAAATTTAAATGCGCGGCCTTGTGCCGCGCATTTTTTGGGATATCACCTATATCGCCAGTGCGACATCCGCACTAGGAAATATTATAGGAGATTTTTTTGATTTTATAATTGTTGCCGTTCGTGGGCAGAGCCACTTTTTCGCCGATTTTTTTCCCTAAAAGAATCTTTCCGACAGGCGATTCGTTGGATATCTTGCCTTCACTGGGATTGGCTTCCAGTGTTCCCACGATCGTGAATTCGTTTTCCCGGCCGTTGGTGTCGACCATTACGGTCGCGCCCAAGCCTACGGCGTCCTGCATCGTTTTTGCGGGCGCTTTGATGAGCTTGGCGTTTTTCAGGATTACTTCCAGGTCGGCCAGCTTGATGTCCAACAGCCCCAGGTCTTCCTGCAACGCCAGGTATTCGGGATTTACGTCTTCCGAATGGAGGATAACCGGAGCTTCGCCCTTTGTTTTCGACAGCTTCATCTGTTTGAGCTCCTCGTATTCCCGTTTGATCTTTTTGAGGCCTTCGCGCGTCAGATAAAAGTTTTTTTCTTCGATCATGGCCTTGGCCGCGCCAATTGGGTTTCCACCGTTATGGCTGGCTTTTTTAAAATCCCCGTTTTTCGGGGTTCGCGAACTTTAATTGAAAAAATCTATTATATACATTCTATGCCCGCCGTGCTTTTTGTCAATCCGCCGCGCAAGGTTTTTCTTGACGCTATCCGGAGCCCTGGTAGTCTATATATTAGGATGGCTGGCAAGGGTAAACCATGATAAAATTTCGCATCAACAAAATCATAAAATTCCTCCTGCTTTCGGATCTGGTTTTCTGGAGCGGCTGGGGGTTGATATCGCCGATCTTTGCGGTTTTCGTCGTGGATCGGATCCAGGGCGGAAATGAGTTTATCGCTGGCGCGGCCGCGGCGATCTACAGCGGCCTGCTGGCGTTGCTGCGCGTGCCGATGGGATTGTATCTGGACGGCCGGTCCAGCCAGAAGGCGGATTTCGCGTTTACCGCGGCCGGATTACTGATCGCTTCGTTCGTTTCATTTGGATTCATTTTCGCGACCCTGCCTTGGCACATTTATCTGCTGCAGGGCTTGCATGCCGTTGGTTTGGCAATGAATTTTTCCGGGTTTTCCGGGCTTTTTACGCGCAATATCGACAAGGGCCGGGAATCGACCGAGCAAGGCATCGATTCGACCGTGGTCAACATCGGGGCGGCTGCCGCGGCGCTCATCGGTGGCTGGCTGGTTGTGAGTTTTGGTTACGGGATGGTTTTTGTTCTTGTCGGAAGTTTGGGCCTGCTCGGTACCGCATCGCTGGCGTTCATTTGGAAGGATCTCGATAAGCGCTCGAGCCGGGGATTGTATTTCAGTTTCAAGGAGTTGATACAGAAAGGAGGGGAGTAACCTTTGGATTTTGAAATTAAAATTAGCCGGCCAATGTTCGGCCACCGCTAAATTTTTTATTCAAAATTTAGCTGCAAAGTTGCGCTACCCGCGCAACATGCTGTCCGAAATCGGACGCGACTAATTTTAATTTCAAAATCCAAGATATAAGAAGAGAAGAAATGGTAAACCATGAGCTGGCGAGGATATTTAATGAGGTCGCGGGTTTTTTGGATGCCCGGCGGGTCGCTTTCAAGCCGTTTGCCTATCGGCGTGCGGCCATGGTTTTGGATGGCTTGGATGAGGATGCGGCAGAGATTTATTCCCGGGGCGGATTGAAGGCTTTGGAGGATATTCCGGGCGTGGGCCAAAGCATTGCCGAAAAGATCGAGGAGTATCTGAAAAAAGGCAAGATCGATTATTACGAAAAACTGAAACGCCAGCTGCCGGTAGACTTAGGCGAAATAACTTCCATCCAAGGCCTGGGGCCGCGCCGCGCCAAACTGCTTTATCGGGAGCTGGGTATTAGGACTATTGAGGACCTGGAAAAAAAGGCGCGGGCCCACAAAATCGCCGGATTGCCGGGATTCGGGGAAAAATCCGAATCGGCGATCCTATCGGGAATCGAATTCCATAAGCATTCCGTCGGCCGGTCGTTGCTGGGCGAAATGCTGCCTTATGCCGAGGAATTGGTCGCCCGCTTGAAAGAACTTTCCGAGATCGAAAGGGTGGATATCGCCGGTTCGTTGCGGCGGCGCAAGGAAACTATCGGCGACATCGATCTTTTGGCAACTTTGGCGGACGGCGGCGGCCTGGCCGCCAAACGCGTGATGGATTATTTTACCTCGATGCCCGGAGTCAGAAAAATCTGGGGCAAAGGCGACACAAAATCATCGGTGGCGCTGGAAGGGGGGTTTAATGCCGATATCCGGGTTCTGCCGCAGAAAACCTATGGCGCGGCCCTGCAGTATTTTACCGGTTCCAAAGAGCATAATATCGCTTTGCGGCGCATGGCGCAGGAAAAAAACCTTAAGCTTTCCGAATATGGGCTGTTTGCCGGAAAGGAATTGGTTGCCGGCGAAACCGAGGAGGGGGTATACAAGTATCTGGGGATGCAATGGATACCGCCCGAATTGCGCGAAGATTCAGGCGAGATCGCCGCGGCCCTGGCCGGCAAGCTTCCGCGCATAATCGGATATGACGGATTACGGGGCGACCTGCACTGCCATTCGGACTGGGACGGTGGCGAAAACTCCATTATCGATATTGTGCGCGCGGCCCAAAAAAATGGCTATTCATATGCGGGTATCGCCGACCACACGAAATTCTTGCGGATCGAAAACGGCTTGGACGAGGCGGCTCTGCAAAAACGAAACGTCGAAATTGACAAAATCAACGATTTATTGGAAAAAGAAGGAGGCGGTTTTTTGGTGCTCAAGGGTTGCGAAGCCAACATTATGCCCGACGGGTCGATCGATATCGACGATGCGGCGCTGGCAAAGCTTGATTACGTGATCGCCGGCGTCCATTCAAGCATGAAAATGGATAAGGAAAAAATGACCCGCCGGATAATTACCGCCATCGAGAACAAAAACGTCGATATCATTTCCCACCCGACCGGACGGCTGTTGAAGCGCCGTGACGGGTATGAGATCGATTTCGAGGCAGTGTGCGCGGCGGCGGCCAGGACCGGTACGGCTTTGGAGGTCAATTCATATCCGGACCGTCTCGATCTGGATGACCAGCATATTCGTTATGCCAGATCCAAGGGCGTCAAAATGGTCATCGATACCGATGCGCACGATATCCGTCATCTCAAGTTCGCCCGTTACGGTATTGCCCAGGCCCGGCGCGGCTGGGCCGAGCCGGAAGATATATTGAACACATTGCCGGCCAAGGAACTGCTCGGCAAATTAAAGAAATATTGAAATCGCATTTATAAATCGCACCAAAGTTGCTGGGATTAAGGGACTACTTGATATCAATAGCTCCCATCGCCGGTGCGGGTTCATAGTGTGATGTGAATAACCACATGACCGTTAAATTCGAAAAATCCGCCGGCGCGGTAATCTTCCGCGAAGAATTCGGTGAGAAAAAGTTTTTGCTGCTGCATTATCCTTCTATGGCCCATCGCTCCAAGAAGGATTACTGGGATTATGTCAAAGGCCATGTCGAAAAAGACGAGAACGGTCCGGACACGGTCGTGCGCGAAGCCGAAGAAGAGACCGGCATCAAGGATCTGGAATTCGCCCCGGGGTTTCGCGTGTCGATGAAATATTTTTTCCGCTGCAAAAGCAATCTGATCTTCAAGGTGGTCGATTTCTGGCTTGCCAAAACCCAAACGGCGGCGGTCCGGCTATCGGGTGAACACAATGATTTTACCTGGCTGTCATATAAAGAGGCTTATGAGATGCTTTCCTTTAAGAATGCCAAAGAAGTTTTGAAGAAGGCCAATGATTTTTTGCAAAAAAATGAGAAAATCAGTTAAGGCTTTGGTATTGATGTCGGGCGGCCTTGACTCGATGCTGGCCGCCAAGGTTTTGGAAAAGCAGGGCGTCGCGGTGACGCCGCTTTGTTTTGAAAGCTGGTTTTTTTCTTGTACGGGGGCGCGGAAGGCCGCGGTCGCGATCGGCATGGAATTGCGTGTCGAAAATTTTTCTGATGCCCACTTGGCGGTCGTGAAAAATCCGTGCCATGGCCGGGGAGGTGCCGCCAATCCTTGCATCGATTGCCATCTTTTGATGCTCCAAACCGCCAAGAAGATAATGGAAGCCGAAGGTTACGATATCATTGCCACCGGCGAGGTGGTCGGCCAGCGGTCAATGTCGCAAAACCGTCAATCGTTGGATGTGATTGAGAGAGAAGCCGGTTTGGCCGGCATATTATTGCGGCCGCTGTCAGCTCGATTGCTTCCCGAGACCGAGGCGGAAAAGAAAGGGCTGGCCGACCGTTCCCGGCTCTGCGGGATTTCCGGTCGCAGCCGCGACCAGCAACTGGCCTTGGCAAAAGAGCTTGGTATCGCCTACATTCCTCAGCCGGGCGGCGGCTGCATCCTGACCGAAGCCGATTACGGCCAAAAACTGGCTCAATTAGCGCAAATATGTCCCAACTACGAAGGCTTGGATGCGCAAATTTTGCGCTTTGGCCGGCCGTTTTGGGAGGGTTCGGCCTTGTTCGTGGTTGCCCGCAATCAGGAAGAATGTCAAAGCTTGTCCGACCGGGTTAAAACCGGCGACCTGCTTTTTGAGCCGGTAAATTTTTCCGGCCCGGCAGTGCTCGCGCGGAAATTCGGCGGCAAGATCGCAAAAGCGGAGATTGAATCGTCGGGCCGTAAGTATTTGTTCCAATATTCCAAAAAAACTCCGGCAAATCCGGAGATTTCGGTAAAAATTATCGGGCAAATTGAAAAATCAGGCCAAAAGGGCTAAATTTAAGGATATGGCCGATCAAATCAAGGAAAAACTCAAGGCGCTGGTTGAAAAATTCGAATGAGTGGCAGAGGTTGAAGGCGGAGATCGAGAAGACGGATGCGAAGATCGATGCGGAGGTATATGAATTGTACGATTTGACGCCGGCGGAGATCAAAACCGTGGCAGAATCGATATCGAGGTAAACAAAAAACCGGTCCCGCCGGTTTTTTTGTGAGCGAGGTGCGCCTTTTTAGCGCCATTGCGTGATTGCCGTAACTGTAACCCGCCTCTCGCGCAGGCTCTCTAAATCGGGCGCATTTGCTCAATACACCTCATTACTGTCGCGTTCTTGGTGTAATCAAATACGCATAAACGAACTGCGTATTGATGTCGCCACCGCCCGTACCACCCCGAGATCCTTTGTCGAGGAAATACTTTTCTATCGCCCGCGCTACCGAGGTGGGGAGGGTGCGATCCCAGAAAATATGCGGTATTGTAGCATCTATGCCATGGCCGTTTATCAGTCGTTCATTGGGGTTGCTAGCAATCCCAACATAGAACTGATGATAATGTGTACCATGTTGCCGCATGAAGGCCTCGAATTCCTGAATTATATTATCCATGCTTTTTTGAATTTTTGACCAGTTCGACGAGGCTGGTTTTTCTTATTCTATAGCTTGGGGAATTTTCGTCAAGTCAAATATTAACACAATTTACAAATAATTAAAACTTGACAAAACGGTAGAGGGCGGGTAAACTCAAAATATAAGGCAAAACCATGCATATTATCCAGGAAAAAATATTGAATCTGGCCCGGGAGCGCAATCTCGCCGGTTTGACTTTGCGTAAGATCGGGGCGTTGGTTGGCGTGCCGGACAGTCCGCAAAAAATAAAACATCACCTGGACAAATTGATTGAAAAGGGGCTTTTATTACCTCGTGCTGACGGCAAAGAATTGCGGGCGGCGGCACGCGGTTTGGATAAGGAAACCAAAATCATTTCTCTGCCGATCATTGGTTCCGCCAATTGTGGCGAAGCGTTGACGTTTGCGGATGAGCAGATCGAGGGGTATTTGAAGGTGACTTTGCATGTTTTGCCGCCGGGTTTTGCCAGTCGGACCAAGGATTTATACGTCCTGAAGGCTGTCGGTCACTCAATGAACCGCGCCAACGTTAACGGAAAGAGCATCGAGAATGGCGATTATGTGTTAATTGATAGAATCGTTAAAAATCCCAACAACGGCGAATACGTTGTTTCGGTGATCGATGGTTTGTCTAATATCAAGCGGTATTATTTCGACTCAAAAAACCGGCAAATAATCCTAGCGTCCGAATCGACGCATGACTTGCCGCCGATATATATCCATGAATCGGACAAAACCGATTATTTGGTGTGCGGCAAGGTGGTTGATGTTTTTAAGAAACCCGATGAAATGGCTGATTTCATGGATGCCGCGGGAAAGGATATTTTAAAAGAATTGGGGCCAATGCCAAAAGACGAATTTGATCACTATAATAATCTATGATCAAAAGAGGTGACTTGGCCCATGGTGACGTAGTTTGGGTTGATTTTGATCCAAGCATAGGACATGAGTATCAAAATATTCGGCCCGCAATCGTCATCCAATCTAATGAGCAATTACGGAGATCTAATTTGGTGACAATAATTGCGTTAAGCTCAAGGCTGGAAAATATGCATGGTGACGATATTTTGATCGAAGCGAGCAAGGAAAATAATTTAGCGCGTGACTCGGTGGCAAAAATGCATTATATCGCCACGTTCGACTACCGTCGTTTTTCAAAAAAGATAGGTCGCGCAGATGGTGTGACGATGGGAAAAATTAAAAGTTATCTCGCCAAGCATTTCGATTTATAATGCAACCTTTCAAAGAAAAAGTATTTGAGATTGTAAAAAAGATACCAAGGGGTAGGACAATGACCTATCAAGAAGTCGCACGTTTGGCGGGCCGGCCCAAGGCGTTTCGGGCGGTGGGCAATATTTTGCATGCCAATTACGATCCGAATATCCCGTGTCATCGGGTGGTCCGCTCGGACGGCAAACTCGGCGGTTACAATCGAGGCACCACACTTAAGGCCAAAATTCTGAAAAAAGAATCGCGACACGCAGACACGTAGAATGAATTTGTTTTAATCAGCGATTCGCGATTCAACGTGTCGCGATTCTTGATTTTATGTATTCTCGGTGCGGGCAACACTGATGCCGATGACCGATTTGGCGCCGCTTTTCTTAAGCGCGCGGGCGCAGTCTTGCATGGTGGCACCCGTGGTCACGACATCATCGACGAGGCAAACCGTTTTGTCTTTTATTTCGCCATTGGCGGCGCATGAAAATGCGCCTTTTACGTTTTCGCGCCGGGCCGCGCCGGAAAGGTCGGCCTGGCACGGGGTTTCCCGCGCGCGCGTCAGGCATCCGCGAATGACCGGCCGGTTCCAGAGGGTACCAAGCTGTTTTGCCAATTCTTCGGACTGGTTGTAGCCGCGCCACCGCATGCGTTTTGGCGCCAGCGGCACCGCCGCGAGCACGATCCGGGAAAGATCGAGGGAGCTTTCGGCCAAACGCAAGTGGCTGTCTATCAAGTGTGCCAGCGGCAGGGCCATCTCTTTCAAAAACGGATCGTATTTGAAAATTAGGATTGCTTTTTGGACGAAGCGATTTTCGTAGGAACAGGCCGAATAAATGTCGTCCAGATATCGATGGCGCCGGTCCTGGACGTGGGCCGGCGAAATTTCAAAAAGCGCCTCGCAATCGGCGCAAAGAAGGCAGCCGTATTTCTTGCAAAAGACGCAGCGTTTCGGAAACAATAATTCTTCGAATGCCGCCGCGGTGTTTTTCCACAAACCGGTCTTTTGTTTTGGATTTGGCATATGATATAATTATAACAATGATTGAAGTCGATGATAAAGACTTTGGGTTTTGAATTTTGCGTTGCCCAAAGTCAGGCATGTTTAAATGCTGCCAAAACTATTCACAAAAAAATTTCTGGGCATCGATATCGGCACATCGGCGATCAGGATCGCCGAAGTCGAGAAGGTCGGAGCGAAGCTGTCGCTGGCTAATTACGGCCATATCGACTTGGACCAGATCGAAAGCGATTCGGCCAAGCTTGCAAGCCGCGCGGTGGCGGTTTTTTCCGCCGACGATATTGCCGAGATGATCCAGGCGATACTGATGCGTGCCAAGATAAAGACGCGGCAGTGCGCGTTTTCGATACCGGATTTTTCCACGTTTTTCACTTCTTTCTATTTGCCGACCATGACCAAGAAGGAATTGGAAAAGGCGGTGATGTTCGAGGCGCGGCAGCACATACCTTTGCCGATCGAAAGCGTGACGATTGACTGGCAGCTGGTGGGTGACGCCGCCGACGAATCTC
>JALOQL010000014.1:0-1134 GCA_025453415.1 Minisyncoccota bacterium | reverse complement strand
CACCGTGGCGGCGATTCCCAACGAGATAATTTCCCAGTACCGCGAGATTGCCCAAAAAGCCAAGCTGGAAATAGTGTTGATGGAGGCGGAAATGTTCGGTCTGGTGCGGGCGCTGGTTGCCCAAGATGATACTCGTCCCACTTGCTTGATCGACATCGGCATCCAAAGCACGGTTTGCAGCCTGATAGAAAAACGGGTTTTGAAGTACTCGCACAGTTTTGACCGGGGCAGCCGTTACCTGGCCGATGAGATCGCCAACCGTTTGCCGGTGAACCATGAGCTGGCGCGCAGCATTCGCGAAAATTACGGTCTAAAGCTGATTTCCCTGGTGGATCCCGAGATCCGGGAAAAGATCATGGATATTTTGAAAGAATCCCTGGCGCCGATATTTCGCGAGATAGATATGATGATTGCGGATTTTCGCAAGACCACCAACGCGGAAGTGGCCAAGATGATTCTTTCGGGCGGAGTGTTGGCGGTGCCCGAGATACGGCAACAGTTTAATGATTATTTTGCGACCGAGACCGAGATCGCCGATCCGTTTCCCAACATCGATTACCGCCAGGATCTGGCTCCGTACAAGAAGGAAATCGGGCTGAATTACTCGGTGGCTATGGGGATGGCGCAGCGTGTCTTCGATATCGCCCGATAAAATTATAATTTAAAAACAAATAATCGAGGTCTGCGGCAAAACGGTTTTGCCGCTGCCGGAACCCTTAACAAAGATTCCGGGGACCGATAAAACAATCATGCCTGTCCAAAAACAAGCGGGATCGGGTTTCGAAAGCTTCACATTCTATCTTTCTTTGCTTTTGCTGGCCGCGGCCATCGGTTCTTTTTTCTACTTTCAATATTCGGTGGGCCAGAGAATCGCAAAAAGAGATGAGTTGAAGATCGAAGCGAGTAAAAGCAAGACCGCCGAACAGAAGAATCTGGAGAACCGGATAATGACGGTGCGCCAGCAGTTGCGCGATTTTTCGGCCGCGCTAAACGAAAGGAAATTGGGGACGATGTTTTTTTCCAAGTTCGAAACTTTGGTTTTTCCGGAAGTCTTTTCTTTTGCCCGAATGGATCCTTGCAGAAATTCAACATCCTCTTTCCGGAATGGATTTTTGGAAAGAATAAATCCGAAAA
>JALOQL010000096.1 GCA_025453415.1 Minisyncoccota bacterium | reverse complement strand
ACGCAAAATCGCCGGAGATAAAGAATTAATGAAAGGATTTTTAAAAGCGTCAGGATTGTATTGATATGATAATCAAGCTATTATGCGAAGGTCAATAGTGTAATATGTTTTTAAGTCATCTTCTGATTTTTGTCTTATCCGCCCGAGTATCCTGTTTCAATGGGCCAAGCGTTAATCATTCGAATCCAAACCGTCCCGATATCCTTGGGGCGGTTTTCATTTGACTTTATCGCGCGATTTGTTATTCATATGGCAGAAGCAGGAAGGATGTTATGCGGACGATGATGAAGCGGAAATACCACACGGTAAGGAAAGGCGACCGGTGTCCCAATCCTTCGTGTGACGACGGTACGGTTATTCAACGAGGAGGAAAGCTCATTTGTGACAAGAAATGCGGGTTCATGCAAAAAGCATAAGATATATTTGCTTTAAGCATGAAGCTTGCTTTGTCTTTTTAAATCAAAACGCCTCCGCAAAATGCGGAGGCGTTTTCGTTGAATAAAACAATTATTGGATCGGTTGGGATTTGTAGAGCGAGGTGCCCAGGAACAGGTAGGCGGATTTTTGCGCCGGGTTCCACACCAGCTTTGCACCCGCCGGGTCGGCGGAATTATTTATATTCGAGAACTTAGCCAATTCGATAATATTTATCCGGTCACGGTTGTCGATTTCGGCGGTCTTGACGGTGCCGCCCGCGGTAAAGATCAGATAGTCGGAATTGAACCAGTCGCAATCGGCGATTTTTTCCGATAAGCGCGCGATAAAGACTCGGTCGCCGGCATTGGTCGCGGGCTGGTCGGCCTTGCCTTTGGCCATGGCCACCCAAACCTCCGAATCCGAGGCATAAACGATCTTTTTGGCGTCGGGCGAAAGCTTGGGTTCCGATGTCAGATTATCCAGTATTTTTTCAAAGGAATCCGCGCCGGGATTTAAAAAATAAAGTTCGGCATTCTTGGCGATAAAATAGTAATCGCCGAAAACCCAAATCCGGTATTTGGCGTTTTGGTCGATGGCCATCTGGGCGTTGCTGATCTTGGTGGTGATGCTATTGAAATCTTTGCGGTAAATGAATCCGTCGCGGCCAAGATAGAACTTGCTCGTGGCCGTGTCTTTGGAAACCAGCTCTTCGGTGCTGGTGGCCGCCGCCGTGATGACTTTCGAGATGCGCGCCGGATATTTGTCGATGGCCAGCGTCCAGCGGGAATCGGTTTTGTCTTCCTTGAGCGAGAGGTTCAGGGTTTTTGAGTCGGGCGTCCATTCCCATCCGGCCAATTCCGCACCTTTGGGGGCGAAATCGGTTTCCGCCGCCAAGCCGCTGGTGACGCCTTTTGAGATGTCGAAAAGCTTGAGATTCCAGCCCTTGTCGTCGCTGCTTTGCAGGACGAACTTGGTGCTGTCGGGCGAGGCGATGGTGCTGCTGGCGCCGGTTTCGACCGGGGTGAACGTCAGGCGGTCGGGGAAGAGAAAGACATTGCGCGCCTCGGTCACTTCCTTTTCGCGGATGTCCAGGTTTTTGGCCCAGGCCTGGTAGCCGGGTTTTTTTATCTCGACCAGGTAGTTGCGGGGCAGGAAGTTTTCCATCAGGGCCGAGCCGAAAATAAAATCGGTCTGTTTGTCGAGCTTCCCGTTAACGTATATATTGACCTGCTTTTGCGCCGTTTTGACATAAAAAGCGCCGGTCTTGACGATCAGCTTCTTTCCGGGTTCGATCGGCCAGTTGATGCGGTAGCCCTGGGCATAGAGCACCAGGGCCGGCGCCGCGACCGCGAAGAACAGGAGAAAAAAACTAAAAAGCAGAGTGCGAACCGTGCGTGTCATGAGAATTCAACCAATACATTTCCATCTTATATTATCGGCCATATTTTACAATAAAAAATTTGACAATTAATTATAATTATTGTATAAAAAAATCGGTACGTTTATTTCGTTTGATGAGGTACCGTTATGCAAGATATGGAAAGAGTTAGGGCGACGTTGGCGGATGATTACGCCAATAATCGATACGCGAAAATCGTAAACGATTTTCCTGATGAGGACAGCTGGGTCGGGTTAAACCATGAAGAGCTTGAGATGATGTTGTGGGCATACCATCATCATGGAATCAAGCTTTCGAAGGCGGAAAAACCGGACTGTGCTGAGATAAAGAGGGTGAGGGAAACATTACTGGCGGTGGCCGATTATCAGTGGTCTATAGCCGTTCCTGGAAAAGGCCAAGAAAAGGGTTACTACAAAATTAAACCCTTTGGATTGTTTTACCTTGGGTTTAAAGGTGAAGCGCTTGCTTTGGTTGAGAAGGGGCTCCAAGACTACCCCACAGACTTGGGCATCTTTAACACAAAGGCAACGCTGATGAAATATGTTGGCGATAATATCGGGTCCATGCTAGTTTCTGTGGATGCTTACGCGATTGCAGTGCGGGAGCGAAAACCGAGATTAGCCGGGAACTTTGCCAGGCTCATATCCGATTGCTTGGCAGCGGAGCAATCGATTGAAGCGGCTCGTGCGTGGTTAGTTGTGGCTATCAATGACTGGAGAAAGTCTCAAAGGAAGACGAAACGAACGCCAACTCCTTTGTCGGCGAAGACTCATATCGCGGGAGCGAATAGGCGCATGGATGAGCTAAATGAAATCATAGCCAGGCGGGTCCAAGAGCATGCGGTAAATATGCAAATTGTGAAAGATTTCAAATTTGCATAATCGAATGGCATTTCCTTTCATCTTTTTGATGAACATAAGGGGATGCCATTTAAAATTGGTTAAATTAAGCGGGAAATTATTTTGTTCGTGCTAAAATAAATTGGTATGGCGAGAGTGAAAAACAATAACGGGGTGGCGCGGGATGTGACGCTGGTGCATTTTGCGTTGATGTCGGGGTACCGGCTTTTTTCGTTATATTACCCGCTGTTTCTGGCGGCGCAGGGGTTTTCGTTGACGCAGATCGGCAAGGCCTATTTTTTCATTTACCTGCCCATTGCTTTGGGCGCGCCGCTGGCCGGGTTTCTGACGCGCATCATTCATCCGGCGATCATGATCGCGGCTGGTTGTTTGGGTTACGCGGCTTACGCGCTGGGCATGGTGTTTTTTGACGGCGCGGCCATTGTTTACCTGTGGCAGATTGCGCTGGGTTTGTCGGCGGCAATGTTTTTCACCGCGTCGCGCTGTTTGTTGATGTTTAACTCTGACAATGACGCGGAGAGCAATTTTTCGTGGTTTTACAACGCGCCTTACTGGGCCGGCGTAATCGCGCCGGCATTGGGCGCGGTCATCATCTGGCAGTTCGGGTTCAAGGCGGCGTTCGAGATCAGCGTGGCGGTTTGCTTATACGCCGCGGCTTTGGCCGCGGGCATGGTAGGATATCCGTGGCATAAGACCAATCGCGATCTTGCCTGGAAAAAATTCGCGACGAGCTGGAACCGTTCAGTCAAGCTGGTTTCCAAGGGTTCGATCGGCGCGCTGGTGGCGCTGTCATTCGTTGTCGCGGTGGCGGGAAGCCTGACTGATCCGTTTTTTATCCTGTTCTTGAAAAACAATCTTCGTTTCGATCAAACGCAAGTCCTTCATTTCATGGTTTTGTCGGCCGCCGTATTTTCAATTTTTTATTTTTTTGTTCTCAAACATTGGCAGACCGGTGATCCGCGGACGAGCATTAAGCGGGGAGCGCTTGGATCGGGTGTTTTTACGGTCGTCTTGGGATTGCTGGTGCCGGTGCTTTCCTACGCGAGCGCGTTTGCGGTACAATTCGCGCGCGGCATCGGCGAATTTTTGACCGGGACCGGACGGTCGTCGCTGTTGACGCGGGAATTGAGGGGCCATCCGTCCGAGGCCGGGGCTCTGGACACGGTGTTTTCGCCGCTGTCGATCGCGCTCGGCTCGTTTGCCGGCGGTTATTTGGTCGAATGGATGGGCTACCAAAACCTTTTCATTTTCGCGGGCGGGGCGATCCTGGTAGCCGTTTTTGCCGTCAATTTCCTGAACGGGAAAAAATAAGTTTTTCCAAAAACCGAACCGGTGGGAATACCTGTCGGTTTTCTTTGCAAAAAATT
>JALOQL010000095.1 GCA_025453415.1 Minisyncoccota bacterium | reverse complement strand
CCCGAATCCGGCTGGGAGATCAAAAGATCATTGACGTTGACCCCGATGCGCCGCGCGTATTCCGGATCGAGCGCGTGCTCAGCGTCGACGAACGCGGCCACCCCTCCCTTTTTCTGGGCTTCCGAAAGAATATGCAGGGAAAGCGTGGTCTTACCCGACGACTCACCGCCGTAGATCTCGACAATGCGTCCGCGCGGGACGCCACCCACTCCCAACGCCATATCCAGGGAAATGCATCCGGTCGGAATAACGTCGACATCGACCGCCTTGACATCCTTCAATGTCATTATCGATCCTTCGCCGAATTTTTCCTTGATCTCGTCCAACGCCGCCTGCAGGCCCTTCCTTTTTTCGGCATTGGCCGCCTGGACTTTCTCGCCCTCCGATAGTTTAACTTTTTTTGGCATACGCATTTTGTTCGAAACCCAAGCGCTTTGATTTAAAGCGTATGAATTTTTGAACGATTAAATCTTCATTCCTATATAAAGGTATTATTGATTATAAAGGTTAACCAGTCATTAACCAATCTTGACAAAAATTAGCAAATATGTTTTTATCTTAATGGTGAATGAATTGCACATTGTTGTCAAAATATTTCTCATATCAATCCTGCTGATTGCGGGATTGCAAATTGGGTCGTGGGCCGAAAATGAATACTTCTTCCACCGGTCTATGTATACTCAGGTTTACGTAGACGCAGTAGTAGATGAAGCCGCCAGAGAATATCCGGGAATATTACTAGTAAAGGCCGTCAATGACACAGAATTCGGAATAAAAATCAGTAAAGTAATTTCCGTAACCGTTGACGGAAACCAGTCAGATACATACCATAATTCTGATAAAACCGGCACCCTGACGATGCTATACGGGTCACGGATGTTAAATGTACACCTTCAAGGCGAAACACCCAAGCGCCTTAAGGCAAGTTCGTACATAAAGACCCGCGCCCGACCAAAGATTTTGCCGGATTTTGCTTCGGCATCTTTTTTTATTCCAACTCCTTTTTATGCGATCAAAACGGGTACCAAGCCCGTTTTAAAATTCCTTCCTATATATATGCAATTCCGACAGTAGTAAAATTTTTGCAGTACCCTGCCGCGCCAAGCATCTCGAAAGTCCCACCAAGCGGGACGGCGCGATGGCATGAATACGAAAAAATCCGCCACTTGCGGATTTTTGTATTTTTCTTTCCACCCCAAGATTCGCATCCCAATAATTATTTTTACGGAGCGTTATTTTACGCGACGGCGTAAAATACCAGGAAATCCGCCACCAGGCGGATTTCCGTGCTCCTAAAAATAATTATTGGGATGCGAATTTATCCTACACCTTCTGCCACCCGTCCTCGCTGGCCCCGCCTTCGACATCATTGACGTCGCCCGACAAACCGCCCGGCAAATCCTGGGTTCCGACATCCGCGGCCGATATTAAAACATCGCGCGGTTTGGCGCCTTCACCCGCGCCCACCACTCCCCGCTCTTCAAGGATATCCATCAGCCGCGCGGCCCGCGCGTAACCGACGCGCAACCGCCGCTGCAAAAACGATGCCGATGCCTTACGCGCCTGAACCACCACAGACTTGGCCTGTTCATATAAAGGATCGTCGCCGAATCCGCCGTCGGCCGCTTCGTTAACCGCGAACATGCTACCGCTACCGTTGTATTCCTTGCCCGGTTCGCCCAGGACCAGGCTTTCCAAAACGCTTTCCTCGATCATGAATTCCGGCACCGGATTGTTTTCCTTGATCCAGTCAAGCACCTCCTTGCTTTCCTTTTCGGAAATATAAGGACCCTGGATGCGCTTGGCCTTGGGATATTCGGCCGACATATAAAGCATGTCGCCGGCGCCAAGCAGTTTTTCCGCCCCGCCGGTATCCAAAATGGTCCGCGAGTCGATCTGCGAGGCGACTTGGAACGCCACGCGGCAAGTGATATTTGCCTTGATCAAGCCGGTGATGACCTCGACCGACGGACGCTGCGTGGCCACGATCAGATGAATGCCGACCGCGCGCGCCATTTGCGCCAAGCGCACGATACCCGCCTCAATATCCTTGCCCTTGGTCGCCATCAGGTCCGCCAGCTCGTCAATCAGGAATACTATATATGGAAGGGGCTCGTCGCCGTCCTTGGCGCATTTTTCATTGTAACTGTTGATGTTGCGGGATTCTTTTTCGCCCAAGATGTCAAACCGGCGGTTCATCTCCTGGATCGCCCATTTCAACGCCGCCACAGTCTTGTTCACGTCATAGATCACCGGCGTCAGCAAGTGCGGCAGATTATTATAGCCGCGCATTTCCACGCGCTTGGGATCAACAAGTATCAAGCGCAACATTTCCGGCGGATTGCGATACAAAAGCGATGTCAGAACGCTGTTTAAGAAAATAGTTTTGCCGGTACCGGTCGCTCCCGCCACCAAAAGATGCGGCATACGCGCGATATCCGCGTAGATCGGGCTTCCCAGAATGTCTTTCCCCAGCGCGATCAGTAAATTCGAGTTGGACTGGGTGAATTGGCTGGTCGACAGAAGGTCGCGCAATCCCACGCCGGCGCGGCCCTTATTGGGCACCTCGACGCCGACCAATGATTTACCGGGAATTGGCGCCTCGATGCGGATGGATGAACTTGCCAAAGACAGCGCCAAGTCGTTGGAAAGCGTCGTGATCTTGGAAAGCTTGATGCCCTCGGCCGGTTTCAACGCGTATTGCGTGACCGCGGGACCGACAATGATTTCGGGCGACATATCCACCGGAATGCCGAAATTTTCCAAGGTTTTTTTGATGATCGCCGAATTCTGCTGCACATCGCCCGCCAGCGGCGCGGTATCGCGCTTGTCCAAAAGATCAAGCGGCGGATTCTTGTATTGCAGCTTGCTGATAAGCGCGCTGCGGCTGCCCGGCTTTGCCGCGGCCTCTTTCTCGTTCTTTGCCGCCAGCGCCGGCTTTACCGGCTTGGTGGTAAATTTGGGCAGGACCACCGTGGGCTTGTTGTCACCTTTCTTGGAATTGAAAACTGCGGAAATAAGGGATGGTTTTTTGGCGGCATAGGCTACCTTTTTCTTTTCCTTGGCCTTGTCATTTCGGAAAAGCTTGGCAAAATCCGGCAGCGGCTGGCCCAACAGCCACCAGAATATCGACGCCGATGCCAGGATTATACCGCCGAAAAATATGGCCGCCACCCATTTTCCAAAAAGCAGGTTTGCTATGATTTCGGCGATCCAGTAACCTAAATATCCGCCCATACCGCCTTCATTCATCGCGATATCGAAATTTGCCAGCAAACCGCTCATTCCAAAAAGAAAAACCAGCGAAGCCAAAAGCAACGGCGGCGCAAAACGCTCCTTCTGGGCCGTAAAACATACCATGCCCGCAGCCGCCAAAACCACCGGCAGTGAAAAAACCGAGTATCCGATCGCATATCTCAGTTGTTCGATAATCCAATTGCCAACCCCCCCGGCGTTATCAAAGAAACCAAGAAGCGACCCTAGGGCCGCAACAAGCAAAGCTATACCCGCGCACCATTGGCTGGTTTTTCCCGGCAACTCAAAATCAAACCAGTTCTTAAAAAAATTCCCCTTTTTGTGATTGCGGCTGTTGTTCTTTTTCATACGCAGAAATATGAAAATTCAGTACGGCGCCAAAACGAACTCCTTTCGCTTCGCTATCGCGCGGGACAGAAGTCCCGCGCGATGGATAAATGCATTTAAGCTTTCGATGCGGCTTCCGGCGCCGCTTCGGCGACCGGCTCGGTCACATGTTCGTAGCCGAACCCCGTACCGGCCGGGATGAGCTTGCCGATGATTACATTCTCTTTCAAGCCCTCCAGCTTATCTTCGATACGCTCAAGGCTTGCCTTGATCAGGACGCGCGAAGTCTCCTGGAATGACGCCGAGGAAAGCCAGGAGCTGGTGGTCAGGGCGACCTTCGAAACTCCGAGCAATACCGGTGCATATTGGACCGGATTTTTCTTTTCGGCCAACAGACGGACATTCTCTTCGAGTACTTTCTTCAGCTCGACCACTTCCTTGGGAGTAAACAGGCTGTCGCCCGGGTCTTTGATCTTCACCCGCGAGAACATCTGCCGGATGATGGTCGCCACATGCTT
>JALOQL010000094.1 GCA_025453415.1 Minisyncoccota bacterium | reverse complement strand
CATGTAAATACCTCCCCGGGTAATGCGATCGACCGCCGAAACCTTATCGGTCCCGACGAACGCCACATAACTGCCCTCATAATTATTTTTCTTCGCTTCCTGATTGCATTTTTCGTCCGCGCCGGCCACTCCGCCCAACTTGCCGCTCCAGCTTCCCGAAGTGATGAATACCTTGTGCGCGCCGGCATAATTATCCGCCAGAAAAGGCCACTCCTGCTGGATACCGAAATCTTCGCAGGAAACATATTGCTTGCCCACGATATTGATCGTATTGGCCGCGTATGCGATCTTATTGCCGTTCCGCCACGGATATTCGAATACCGCGATACGATAATCACCGCCCGATGCCAGCGATGGGCTGGAATTCCAAACATACTTGCCCGCGGATGCCGCAAAATCCTGCACGATCCATTCCGGGGTATTGCCGTTGTACAAGACAATGCCAACCTTCTTGATGTTCGTGGCAGACCATTTGATGGTGTGGGAATCGCCTGCCTTGATCGACACCCCTTTTTGGTCCGCCAACGCCAGCTGCTTTGTCGATAAAATGAAGTTGGTCAAAAAAATAAACCCAAGGATGACCACCGCGGCAACCGCGATCGCCACTCCTTTATATTCCTGGAAAAATGTTTCTTTATCCATAATATTTGTTAACGAATCAATTATATATTTCCTATCGGAATTTTCGCCTCCCGGGGTCTGCGCCCTGGCGGCGACCGGAGGAGGTTTCCCAAGATTGCTTGCGGATTGCCTAACCGGCCTCCTCATCCCATCGGTTCCCCGGCTAAAGCCGGGGTCTACCTCGGGATCAAATTGTGCAAAATTATTCCATTGCGGGCTTTAATGCCGGCGGCGCCGGCGGAAACTCCAAGCCCATGCTCGGCGGATAAGTAGCTACAGGCAGCTCCGCCGCGAAAAGGCCTCGGTTGTTCTTGTAATCGTCAATAACCCATCCCAATGAAACGGTCAGGCTGATACCCAAACCCACGCAAGCCCCCAAGAGCAGGGATTGAAAAAACTCCCTTTCAATATTGATTTTTTTTTCTTTGAGCTGATCGGCCGGATTGGCCGCGGCCGCCGCAATGGTTTTTTTGGGCTTGGAAAAAAAGAAATAACCCCACAATGCGCCGGGCAACAAAACCAACGATATATAGAGCATCAACGGCACTTGGGCAAAAGTTTCGATTATTGTCATTTTAATAGTTTAACAAATTTCGCGAACCGTTAAAATGCCAGCAATTTTATTTTTTTCAGATCCTTAAGAGATACGGCTTCGATGGCGCTATCCCCCGCCAAATAAAGCGCCTCACCCGCAAAAAGCGCGCGCGACGCAATCACCGAACCGGCCAAACCCTTCAGCTCCAGTTTTGCGCCACGGTAGGAGAACACATAGCCGCCTTTGGCAACCGGCAGGAAAAACTGACGCCCCACATCATCGGCCGCGAAAGCGCCGGTATTGCCGTCGAAATCCGCCCAATAATCATTAAGCTCTTGCTCCGAACGCAATTCCGGCTTTGCCCGGAGCGTCACGTCATAGATGATTAGCTTGATCTTGCGGTTGTTCTTCGAAACCGCCAACACCAAATCATCCGAAAGCGGATACACGTAGGTAGCGGGATCGGCAACCGCCAACTGGCCCTGCAAGCCGATCATCGATTCCGAAAATCCCAATATCTGGAGTTGCGCCTCCGGGCGGCAAAGGCTAGCCAGCGCATAATCGCCGGCATAACCAATAGCGCAAATCCCCGCCGGCAGGTCAAGCCCTTCTTTCGACGCGGACACGGCCAATTTTTCTCCCAAAAGATAAATGCTGTTCATTGCCGCGGCGGATTCGCTATCGGTCTCGCCGGTCACAAGCCAATTCATTTTTTTGTAGGCATCGCGCCCGGAAATTGTGGTAACCAAAAGTTTGCCTTCATTGGCACCGATGAATTCCGGGCCGGGAACGCGGCCGGCAACCTCGGCTTCGTCCACGAATTCCAGCGTGCCGATGTCAGCGCGCGCCACCCCGGTCAGTTCGAAATCACGATAATGTGTACGCAGATAATCCGCCATGCGCGCGGCCAATTCGGCCATAATGCGCTTTTGTTCGCCCGAATTGAGCGAAGCGATCCAGTTGGAAAGCAGGGCTCGCAATTCCAATTCCTTGGCCGCCAGCGAAATGTCGTATCCGGGCAATTGGCCGACCTTCGTCAAAAGATAGTCCGGCAAAAGCCCCTTGCATTTCTGTCCCAAAAAATCCGCGAAAAACAAAGTGTAATCCCCGCCCTGGCCCCAAAGCGCGTATACCGATTCGCCGAATATCGCCATGGTCGAATTTTCGGCGGCGGCGGTAAAAGCAAAATCCCGGCTCAAAACGCCGGTCTGGCGATCGAGTTCCAAAACGGAAAAAATCGTGTCCGCCAACACCGCCCGGCGCGGATGGTAAATATTGCCGCACTCGAGAACCAGCGGACTGTCGGCGAAGGCCAACGGCTTGATCGGACAGGGATGCGCCGGGTCGATCTTGGTCCGCATCAGTAAATACAGCTTCGAACCTACCACCTTTGCCCCGGCGACCCGGCTGTCCTGGTCAATCCGCGCCTCCCAAAGGGCCGCGGTCGAACTGGCGGCGGAAACATCGAATGCGGATATCAAATTATCGCGAAAAATAAAAATCGTTTTGCCGTAAAGCAACAAATCGCCGCTTCGTTCAAGGCGGCCCGTAATGTTCAATGCTTCGGGGTTTTCGGAATCGAACACCAGCGATTTCCCCTCCTGGCCGCTTTCGGTGTCGCCAAACGTCGCGGGCACCGGCGCCTTTTTCGCCCCCGACCAGTAATACTGGTTTTCCGGGGAAAAGAAAATTTGCTGCGGCCCCGACTGCAAAATGTCGGCGCGGCCGTCGCGGTTGGCATTCAGCGAAAAGTATTTTTGCGCGTCCTCGGCGGCCGTGGCAATCGGCGCTTCCTTAACGGATTTGACCGCGGTCTTGGCCTGCAGCTTTGCCGCCGCATTCGATATCGGCTCGGTTTTTACGATACTTTGGTCCGTCTTTTCCGCGTTCCCAAAAACCCCGTCGCCGTACGCGCGCTTGCCGTCATCGAGATAGCTTTTAAAATCTTCTTCCGAGGCAAATTGCACGAACGGCAGTTTCTTGGGAGCTTCCGGCAAGGGCACGGAAGTCTGCACGTCGCTTGCCGCCGGCGACCCCACGATCGCGGGCGAAGACAGCAAAAGATGGCGGCTGCTGGCCAGCAAATAAATGCTTGTCAAAACCGCGAGTACCGACAGGAATCCGATCGCGAAACGGTTATCGATGCGCTCCTTGCGCCAGTCGTTATTTTTATATCTTTTCGTCCTGGATATCATGTCGGAATGAGAAAGAAAAAAGGATGTGAAAAAAAATCACCACAATTTCATTTTATTGGAAAAAACGCGTGGGCGCAAACCGAGTCAACCAATAACCTTAAACCAATAACCAAAAACAATGGAAGCGTTTTAGTTTTTGGTTGGTGGTTTTGGGTTTGCGGCTGATTTCATTCGTATTTCCGCAGCGCGTCGATGGGCCTCAATTTGGCCGCGCGTTGCGCCGGCAAAATCCCGGCCAGACAACCGACGCCGAAAGAAAATCCCAGGCCAAAGATAATTATCCAGGGTGAAAACGAAGCGGTAAAATAGAAAAGCGGGTGGACTTGCCCGTAGGCTTGCACGGCAAACGCGGTCCCTAAACCCAGAACGGTACCGCCGATGCCGCCGCCAAAACCGATGATCGCGGCCTCAAACAGAAAAATAGACATGATCGCGCCGTTGGTCGCGCCAATAGCCTTCATGATGCCGATCTCGCGCGTCCGCTCGCGCACCGAGGTATACATCGTATTGGTAATTCCGATGCCGCCGACGATTATGGCAATGCTGGCGAACGCCAGAATGGCGAACTGGATGACCGCCATGACCCCGCCGGCGATGTCACCGACTTTCTCCGCGGTAATGACGGCAAAATTCAAGTCGTCGGAACCGTAGGCCCGGCGCTGCACGCGCCGCAAGCTGTCCTTGATCTTTTGCGCGATATAATTGGCATCGCCCTGTTCGTCGATTTGCACCATTGCCATCATCGCCGTACCGCGCG
>JALOQL010000093.1 GCA_025453415.1 Minisyncoccota bacterium | reverse complement strand
GTGCTGCTGTGGTTTGCCTCCCCGTTGAAGAAGCTCGTTCGAAAGCTCACCGTTTCTCGACAGGCAACTGATCGTACGACTGTTTGAATTTGAGCCATGTACGATTCTTTTAGCGCAAACTATGATCGTTTCGTTAACTGGACATCCCGCCTGAAGGGGGAATTACCTTTCATCCAGCAGCAGCTTCAGTTAATCGGCCCGACCCAAAATGGGGTTGTTTCCGTTCTGGATGCTGCCTGTGGAACCGGTATGCATGCCATTGCCCTGGCAAAGCAGGGTTTCACGGCGGCGGGCGCCGATCTGAGCGCCGGGATGATCCAGAAGGCGCGCCTCAATGCGCAGGCTGAGGGCTTAGAAGTGCATTTCGAGGCTGTGGGTTTTGGAGGATTGGCAGCTGTGTTTGGCAAGCATACTTTTGACGCTGTGCTCTGCCTGGGAAATTCACTGCCGCATCTTCTTGAGAGGAGTGATCTGGCTCAGTATCTCGGGCACGTTTTCGTAGACATCCATATAGAAACAAGTGGACGCGTTAATCTTGATGTAGCTCATGCTCGGGGTATAGCTTAAGTTTGCCATATTGTATTTTGTCAGATCAACCGTTACGCCGTCTTTATTCTGCCATGATCCGTTGGCGTCGGAGCTGTTTGATTCCGAGACCGAAAACTGCGGTCGGTTGCAGGAACCACTGCCGCTTCGGACATGGAAAAGAGTCTCCTTGCCCGGTTTCACGGGATATATTTTCCAGGCTTGGCAATTATTGGGTTCAAACCACGGATCCGTGTCCGGCTTTACCAGGCCGCTGCCGCAAGAATCATCGGATTTCACCGGGTATATTTTGCCGCGGCCTTCCGTTGTTTTGCCGCTCGGGGCGGGCACAACGTTGATCGCCGGTGGCGCCCGGCGCTCCCTTGAAATCCGGCGCGATGTAATTTTCAACGGCTTTGCCGCCGTTTCCCGGTTCGTAGATGACGGTGAGCCAGACATTGTCGATCGCGCTGGCCTGCCACTCGATGCGGTGGGTTTTACCGGTTTCCCAAACCTCGCCGCCGTTCGGTTTTAAAAGTTTTATTCCTTTAAGTATCCCTTCCCGGCATTCCCGGAAGCTTTCTGGCGCGGAATCCCGCTTCAACCCGCCGGCGGGGGAAACGACGTAGAATCCGCCTTTTTCAAGCTTGGCGTAGTAGCAAAAATCCTGGGGTTCGTCGAGGTTGCTTAAGCCGCAGTAAAGATATCCCGTGCCGCATTGGCCTTCGTCCAAGGGATCGGTCAGGAATTGGCGCCATCCTTTGCCGATGTTGACGGTTTCGGTTCCGCCGGGATAACCGTCAATCTGGCAATAATGCCCCATGTTGGCATAGCATTCTTTTTGGATGCGGATCGCGTCGCCCATATCGGCAATGCGTTCGTTGTCGCGCTTGGTGGTTTCCGCCCGCCAGATGGCGGTTTTTTCCGGGCTGGCGATGATTTGCGAGCTGGCGCATTCTTCGAAGGACCACGGGCGTTCCGGTCTCTCGAAATTGCCTTTCGGGGAAGCGGTATAATAGCCGCCATTCATCAACTTGGCATAGTAGCAGAATTGCCGCGGATCGTTGGTGTTGTCGATGCCTTTGTATTCCCATTGGTCGCGTTGCTCGATACCGTATATCTTGTCCATCTCGCTGAAGGGCACATTGTCCAGTACCGGCGTCATCGTATCAAAAGGGTAGTTGTCGTCAAAGCCGTCGCAGTTGTCGTCGCCTTTGAAGGGGCCGCACTGGAAATACCGGCCTTTGAGCTCGAGGTATTTTTTTTGCGCCCCATACATCACGGCCATGTCTTTTTTGACCTCGGCGTCGTATTTATCCGCTTCGGTTTGCTTTACCTTTAGTTTGGCCGCTTCGCCGGCGCTTGGGGCGGTTTTTTCGACGTTCGCGCCGTCACCGGTACCCGCGCTTTTTGTGCCGGTGACGTATATCAAAACCGCGACAAGCGCGAAAAAAACAACCATACCGGAAACTATAAGCGATAGCCGTAATTTTAAAGTCATTTTTTAGATTTTTATTAATTAATCATATCATTTTCCGGATTATACGGCTCCATAAGCGGAAAAAACCTTGATTGTTGGTTTTCTATATATGGATTATAATGCAAAATAATCAGGTAAGGCGGAATCTATTAAAAGTGGCGAGTTGGCGCCGGTTTCGTATTCGTTATTCACGCAAAACTGTTTAATTAAATTATATGAATGGCAATTTTGGCGAAATGGGCGGGGGTGGCCAGCCGGCGGAAATGGTTGAGGGCGAAAAAAGCGAAGGGATTTTTTTTGAATTGCAGAGATCTTGGGAAGGGTATGGCCAGCGGGCCAAGCAAAGATTCCTCGAGTTGATGGCGAGAAAGCGGGAAATTTCAGCGAAGAAAAATGAAGGAAAGGAAAAGGAAGAGATGCTAACGGGGAAGGTTAAAAGATTTTTCCTGGATAAAAATTTTGGTTTTATCGAGACCGCAAAAGGTGACGTGTATTGCCACGAACGCGTACTGTGTCCTCATTTTATTGAGGAGAATGGCCAAAGCAGGAGGTTCAGGTTTGATAAAACTGCCCATATCGTAAAAATGAAGGAGGATGAAAAAGGAAATGCGGCCGGAGAAGTTTTATGCGATGATTGCGCCGGACCGGAAAAATGGGAATTGGAGCCGACAAATAACGTCGCTTTCGGCGTGCGTGAACATAGGGCGGTACAATACGCCGGCTACGGCGGAGAATTGCGGCCGTATGATGATGAAATAAAGGAAGTCAATAAAGAATATTGGGAGGCTTTAGACAAACTTCATCTATGGAATGCGGGGCCATCCGGCTATCGCGACAGATTTTTTGAAACTTTTGGCGAGCCTCAGAGTTTTGTCGTGGAAGAAAAGCATGGCAGAAAACACCTTAAATTGATTTATCCGGAACCGTTGGGCGAAGTTGAGCTGGAGATGGAAGGGGCATTGAATCTTGACCATTGGAAGAAAAGCGCGACGGGCAATTGGCGGGAAGGGGAAGACGGCATCAGGGCCGAATTTGGAATCGATGGCGTGGCCGGCGCCACCGAATTTTGCCAAGTCGTTTCCACCGAATCAAGATTAACCAGTGATCCTAATTTTCCGTATTTGTTAAATAATTTCGAAAGTCTTCAAAGCGAAGCCCAGGAAGCAATCATTAAAAAAGTCAGGGAAAAAATACAATCTCCCGAGGAAGCGGCGCGCAAACGTTTTAATGAGAGATGCGAATGGCACCGGATAGCTGAATTGCGCGAAGATATTGTTTATTTGCGTTCTTCTGGTGAATCAACGATAGAGAATAAAGCATCCCAAAGCGTGACGCGCGATGAAGATGTCACTTGGGGGCGGGAGTTCGTTCATGAATGGGCAACGTGCGATCTTCATGTCGGCGCGCTAAAAATCAGCGAAGCCGGCATTCCCTTGAGGGGATTGAAACAATTCTCCGTCAACGGCCATTTTGAATCGGCGGCAGAGGTTAAAAAAACGCTTTTGGAAACGAAAATAAAAGAGTTTAAGGATAAAATTGCCAAAATCAAAAACGATTGTGCGTACGTTTTGGAACGTTCCGGCAAGCTTCTCGGCGCTGAGTGGCGGACGCAATATCTTGGTGAATGTGATAAATTGATCGCAGATTCGGAAAAAAAATGGAAGGAAGAAGACGACGCCAAGGTTATCGATTCAGCCGATCGAATTAAGACCTATAAGGAAAGAGCCGCTGAAATCAATCGGACAGTCGGTGATTTGAGGGAAGAAATCAATCGTAGGGCGGAATTCAAAGAAAAAACATTCACGAACGATTATCAAGCAGACAATTTGTTGGAAGAGATCAAAGACGCGGAGCGGTTCCTCAATGGAGAAGCCGAATGGGAAAAGGCGGAAGCGTTATTGGCCCAGGTAAAAGAAAAAATCGGCCGCTATGAATCAATGGCCGACCGACGCCGGCAAGAAAGCGAGAGGCTAGAGCCGCTTCTTATGGAAACAAGCAGAATAGTGGAAGAAAATAAAGGGGCGATTCCGAACAGGTTGAATTATGATATTACGTCTAAATTGACTTCTGCGCGCAATATAATTGAAAAGCCGCAGCATTATCCGGAAGTCGATGATGTTAAAAGGGCGGAAAGCCTTTTGGCGGAGGTAAAAGAAACGATGCGGCAAATAATGGCGGTGCCAAATGATCGGAAAACGGAATCTGTTGAAATGGACGGGAAAGAACATAGGGAAAGAGAATGGGTTAAAAAGGGAAAGTTTGAACTTTCCGATGACGACGATCCTGTATGGGAATGCGAAATTGATGGAATCAAATATATAGTCGATCCCGATGCGCCTTATGGCAAGCAGCCTAAATCGAGAAACACAGTTTATAGTTTTTCCGATACCGGAAAGACCGACGGGCTCGGCCGGCATATCGTGAAGCTGGATGATATTTCGGAAGGCCAAGAGAGTGGTTTGGGAGAGGGTTTTGGTATTGGCGGAATACAAATTACAAAGAAGAGAAAGTAACGGAATAAGTCAAAATATCAAGATATATGAACGAAGCTTTCGGTGAACCATGCGCGGAAACAAATCTGCCGGAAAATGACGGAGGAGCGGCTATTGAGATGCCGCAACTTGGGGCAGATAATCATGACCAAGCAAAAAAAGAAGAAAATATTCGGAAAAGAGAATTAATAAATAGCCAGATTGAAGAGGTCTTGGCTGATTTTGAAAAAGGAGAAAAAACGCAAAAAGATTTTGACTTGATGGTTGGTAAGCTTGGCCTGTTGCGCGATGAGGATTGTTACAATATGGATCATGCGTGGAAGCAGGTTCAATTAATCCGGGCAGTCGGCATGATTGAAAAATATAATACGGAAGATAGCGGGTTCGCTTCGTTTAATTTTGCTCAAATATTCGCTGCGAGACCCAATCGCGAGAAAGACAGCGAATCGGTTAACGATTTGGCGGCCAAGGCGCTTATCGACAGGATAGAGAAGGGGAAAAAAAGGTTGCCTTATACGTTTGACCAGCAGATCAGGATATGGTCCCAA
>JALOQL010000092.1 GCA_025453415.1 Minisyncoccota bacterium | reverse complement strand
ACTTTAGATAATCCTTCAAGGTCACGCAGTAAGGGCAAAACGGGGTTGAATAGATGTTAATCATGTTGGTAATTGGCTTTTCGCACCAAGCTTAGTTGGTGCCGCATCCGCCCGCCGCGGAATTGTCCGTGGCCGCTTCGGTACCAAACCCTGTCGACGGCTGTTCGGCGGCCAGCGCGGTCTTGCAGGCTTCCGGCTGGTTGTTGAACGCCGAGCAGATCAACTGCTTCAGTTTTTCGGGAGACCTCTCGGTCAGTGAAGATGACGCATCCACGCCGTTGATAATGAACGTGGGCGACCCCTGCACGTTGTATTGGGTGTTCAAAGCATCTTCAACCGCGAATTTGGGATAATTTCCGCTCAACCACTTGGACTTGTCGTTGAAATCCGCCGTCACCGAAAATTGCTTGTCGGTCGACGCCATGCAGGCGCTCAGTTTGTTCTTGTCGATCTGGGACGCGGTAACACACTTGGCAAAATCGGCGGTTCCGTCGGCTGCCGTCGGCGCGGTTGCGGTAAAGCACTTCAAGTAGGCCGCAAGCTTGTCTTTTTGCTCTTTTTCGATGCAATACTGGCGCAGATTCTCATCGACTTCCTTTTTACCGTGCATCGCGTAATTCACGAAATTGATGCTCATGTCGGCGCTATCCTTAAGCAGGTCGAAGACCGGAAGCGCCGTCTTTTGCGCCTGCAGTCCAAACGGACAATAGGACATCACGAATATTTTCACATCAGGCTTGTCGGTCTTGGGAATTTCCACCGCCTTGTTCTGCTCTCCGCCCAACGGCTGGTCCAGCGGTATCGCCTGGGGTATTCCTTCGGCAAAGAACAGCTTTGCGTCCTTGGTCACATAAGCGCTGTAATCACGGTCCTGCACGGTGAGTTTGAACGCGTAAAGGCCGTTCTCTTCCTTAATTTCCTTCGATGACGCTTGCATGCCGTCGGAAAGCATATTTGTGTTCACGTACGAAACCGCCCTTTGAACGGCCGCCTCGCCGCTTACATGCGGTTTGGGCAAATATTTTTCGGGAATTTTGAAAACATTGAAATACGCAGCAGCGGCCACCCCCGCGAAAAGGACCAGTCCAACCACCGGGATAAGCACAGTTTTCGATACTTTTGGCATTGTTGTCATGCTGTTTTGGTTATTTTTCGATTAATTATTAATATATCACGCGAAGCCCCTCGTTGTCCACCCGGCTTAATTTTTTTTCGTATCATTATCATATCTTTCCGCCGCGGCATTCAGATCGGCCAAAAGCTTTTCCTGGTCGATGCCATACATGGCGCAAATACGGCCAAGTGTAAGATCCTGCATTTCCATTTTCGCCATAGGACATCCAAGGCACGGCACGTCGAATTTTGCCAGGATTTCTTCGGATTCGGAAAATTCAAGCACTTCGGCCAAGGTTGATTTATCGGTAAATTCCATATATTTCTTACTATTTGCTCAAAGATTTTCTTTCAAAAAGCGCGAATGCCAGTGTGGCACCCAGCACCGCGGTGATCAGCTGCGGCCAACCCATCATCGAGGCAAGCGCGACGGTCATTTTGCCGTGCGTCAGGGTTGCCAAAACAATATTAGCACTAATAACCAGTAAACCGCACTTGGCCAGACTGGCAATGATCGCGGATGTCCAATAACCCGCCTTCCGGGCCAGCGAAAACACTCCCGCCAAAACTATATTGGACGCCATGATGAACGCCAGCATCGGCGCCATCACCATCGGCAGCGTGCCCACCGCCAAAGCGATCAGGCTGGGAATTACTGCCACGGTTGCCGCGGCGCGAAAACCCACCAGCATCACCGCCGAAAACAACGCCGCGTTGACCAAAGTTCCGGTCACCAGCTGGGAATGCGCCAGCGGCGCGACCAGCGCCACGCCGGTAAGCGCGGCGGTCAGCGCCATCTCACGGTTCAAAACCAAAGTTTCTATGTTATTCATATTTGTTTATTTTAATCAATAAAATTATTTCCAAAAATTACCGATACGAATATCACTGTTGCCAGCGAAACATAAACCATGAGCTGGCACGATGATAAAATTATTGCCGTAACCGCAATTTTTTTATTGGTCTTTAAACCCCTGATCCCGCTGGCAAGCCCGATAACGGGAAAGGCCCATCCGCCGATCAGCATGAAGTAAAACAGCGCCAGCGGCAGCAGCACGAATAAACCAACCGGTAAGAACAGAGAGAATAACATTAATACCGAGACAAAAGTCAGCAGAACCGGCCCAACCAGTCCGAATTCAAGGGACACCAAAGCATAATCTTTAGCCTTGATTATCTTGAAAAACAGTAAATCCTTTAAACTCCGCATCGGTTTCCCGTTATTTCGCTTTTTGGCTTTTGATTGTATTTGGTGTGCAGGATCTCGTGAATCTTATGCTCGTCGCCTTTGAAATATTCGTCGTAAACTTCTTTAACCGCCGGGCTTTCGTGGGCAAACCGCATCTCTTTGGAGGAATCATCTGCATAAAGGCCGGCGGCGCGTTTGCGACGGATATCGTCGTTTACCGGCAAGGGATTGCCGCCGCCGCCGATACACCCGCCCGGACAGGCCATGATCTCGATATAATCATAAGCCTTGGGATCTTTGGCCAGATCATCAAGAATGATCTTGGCATTTTCCATGCCGTTGGCAATGCCGACTTTAAGCGTCACGTCGTTGATGGTTACCGTGGCCTTTTTCAAGCCCGCGATACCGCGCACATTCTCGCATTCCACCTTTTCCAAATTTTTTCCCGTGATCAGCCAATAAGCAGTGCGCGTCGCCGCTTCGGTCACGCCGCCGGTCGCCCCGAAAATCGTGCCCGCGCCGGTATAAACGCCGAATGGGTCGTCGGCAAGCTCCTTGCCGATGGTCTTCAGATCGATCTTGTTTTTTTGCAGCAATCTTGCCAGTTCGCGCGTGGTCAGCACGTAATCGATGGGATTCATCCCATTGATCTTTTCCTCGGGCTTGTCAACATCGTATTTCTTGGCGGTACAGGGCATCACCGACACTACTTTGATATTTTTTGGGTCGATACCGTTCTTTTGCGCCCAATAGGTCTTAATCAGCGATCCCAGCATGTTCTGCGGCGACTTGACCGTGGTGATGTTGGGGATCATTTCGGGCCGGTAGAATTCCAAATAGCGCATCCAGCCCGGGCAGCAGGAGGTGAACATCGGCAAGGGTTTGTCTTCGGTGACGCGCCAGACTAATTCTTTGGCCTCTTCGACAGTGGTCAGGTCGGCCGCCATATTCACGTCGAAAACTTTATCAAAACCCAGCTTTTTCATTCCCGCCACCAGCTCTCCGGTCAGATTTGTACCGGGTTCGATTCCGAACGCCTCGCCAATACAAGTGCGGATCGACGGCGCGAACTGGATGATCAAGGTTTGATCTTTCCTCTCCTTCAACAGCTCATCGATCTCCTCAACGGGGCTTTCCGAATCCAGCGCTCCCACCGGACAATGGACGATACACTGGCCGCAGTAAATACAGTCTTTCTTTTGGTCGCAGGACGGATTTATCTTGATATCCTTGCCGCGGTCTTCGATTTCCAAAAAACCGTCGACTTTCATCTCCTTGTCGGTGCCACGCCGCGAACCGGTCTGCCGTGCGCACATATCCACGCAATTGCGGCATTCGATGCATTTGGAGCGGTCCAGGATTATCGGCCCAAACTTCACGATATCAGGTTCAGGCTTGCGCAACGGGTTAGCCGCGAGATTCGCTTTAAATTGCACCGCGTATTTCAATAAGGCGCATTTGCCCTGCCAGATGCACTGCGGGCAATTGCGGCGGTGTTCGCCCAAAATAAGCTCCAGATTGGTTTTGCGCAACGCCATGATCGCTTCGCTTTCGGTAGTTACTTTCATTCCATCGTAAACCTTGGTCGAACAGGCGGTAACCGGCGCGGCAGTTCCTTCAATCGAAACCAAACACAAACGGCAATTAGCCTTCACGCAAAGGTCGGGGTGATAACACAGCGCCGGTATTTCAATCCCCGCAGTTTTTGCGGCCTCAAGAACCGACTGCCCATCAACTGCCTCAACTTCTTTCCCATTAATTATTATTTTCATATTTTTATTCCAGTAGTTTTTTACTTATTACAATACATTCGCCATCTTCGCAAATGCAGCTATGCTCGGGTATTGCTTTGCAATCATCTTCGTCTTTGCCCTG
>JALOQL010000091.1 GCA_025453415.1 Minisyncoccota bacterium | reverse complement strand
CGAATAAACCGGCCGACGCCAAAACAAAACCGATAAAAAAAATAATAAATAAACTTTTTTTAAATGGCATTTCCATTTTTAATTTGAACCTTCAAAGTGCCAGAATAGAGCCTTAATGCCCGCCAGGTTTTTATCCCATTCGGTCGATTCATGGGTGGCCAGCTCCACGGTTATCGCCGCCATGCCTTTTGACGCCATCCAATCGGTTGCGTCGCCGTTCACTTTGTAATCCGCGAACGTCGGCGCGGACTTATATCCCGCGGCCTTGGCGTAGGCATTCATGATGGCTTCGGTTGTCGGCAGCATATCCGAGTTGCAGCCCGATCCGTAAACCGTTCCCGACTTGCTGTGCCAAAAAACGGTTGCCGCGGGCTTGTTTGCCAAAACGTAATCTCTTATCGCCTTAGTCTCCGGCTCGGAAAACGCGGCGGCACCGCCGCTCACGGTCTTGTTTTGCCACACGCCCTGGGCCTGCCAATTGCAGTCGAAATTGCGGTTCAGGTCCACGCCGCGGGAATTGAACCGGCCGTCGCCATTCGTACCGGCCGGCACATCACCGGCGACGAATCGTCCTTCTTTTTTGATAACCCTGAATAATCCGTCCGGATTCGCGGCCGGAATTACCGCCACGCTCAATCCGGCCGGAACGGCATCGGGATTTTGGGTCAGATAATCGATGAATTTATAGGCCAACAGGACGCTATTCCATTCATAGCCGCCATGAACTCCGCCCACGAAAACCAGCTTTTTTTTGCCGCCGCCGAATGTGTAGGCCTCGATCTTCCGGCCCTCGACCGAAACACCCAACAAAGCCTTTTGCGGGCCCTCAACTTTAGCTTCGGGCACGGTTGTGGTGGCAACTTCCTGTTTGGGAGTTTCGACCACCGGTACGACAACCTTGGCCGGGCGCGACGCCACGAGCCAAAACATTGCCGCGCCAAGCGCGGCAATTGAAACCAGGATCGCGGCAAACTTTAAGGTTTTGGGTTTCATTACTTAGTGAAATAATGGTTTAGCACCGCCCAAACACCCGCCTCGTTCTTTTCGTATTCGGTATCAGCCGCCGTCGTCAAAAGTACGCCGATCGCCGGCACGCCATTTTTCGAGAACCAATCGGTCATGTCGCCGGATACCTGGTAAGATTCGAAATTTTTGTAGGCGGTGTAACCCGACGCTTTGGCATACGTATCCGCGAGAGTTTGCGTCGCCGGCAAAATAACGCCGTTACAGCTCGACAAATAGACGCCGCCGCCGGAGCTATACCAGGCGATAACCGCCGCGATCTTTTTGTTTTGCGCGTAATTTTTAATGGCTTGCGCTTCCGGTTCCGAAAACGCCGCCGTGCCGCCGCTCACGGTCTTGTTTTGCCACACCGCCGCCGCTTTCCAGTTGCAATCGAAGTTGCGATTCAAATCAACGTTGTTGGCATTGAAACGTCCGGCTACCCTGACATCGGCCGCGCCGGTTACATCGGATGCCTTGAACGGGCCGGTAACGGAAACGACCTTGGCCAAACCGTCCGGATTCAGCACCGGGATAACGGTTAATTTACCTCCCGGGGGTATCGCGCCATAAGCAGCCCTATAATTGCCCATCAGCTGGTAAGCCAGCAACGAGGTATTCCAGGAGTAGCCGCCATGGATACCGCCGATGAGCAACACTTCCGTGTCGCCGCCGCCGAGATTGCCTAAATGGTAAGCGACAATATCACGGCCGCCCGCGGATTTTCCGATTATGGTTTCGGTCTTGTTGTCCGGCACGGCCGTCGGTTCGCTTTCCGCCGGTTGGTCGCTTTCCGGAGCGCTGGTGGTCGCCACGGGAGTTTCGGACTTGGGCGCGTTATTCTGGTTCTGGGGTTGGGTCTGGGCGCCCTTGTCCTGCGGCCCGGTCTCGACACCCTGGTTATTCATCAGATAAAAATAAGCAAAACCGATGCCGGCAACCAACAAAGCGCAAACCGCGATGACGATTTTTTTCATGTTTTTGTGGTTATTATTACAATCCTGGAGACGTATCCTTAGCATAGCATAAAAGTCAACAAGGAAGAGAAATGAAGCTTTTCGAAAAAGAAGGCTCCGCGTAAAGCGGAGCTGTCAAAAAATCATTATGCGTATCGCTATTTGCGGCGGTTTTTTTTCTTCGGCCGATGCTTGATTTTTAACCGGTTGTGGGCGGATTTATTCTTGTTTTTGTTGGGATTGTGTTTATTTTTCATATTCGCGTGCTAATGATTTTATCGTTCGAAGGGACGCGGAAATGTGACCCACCCGCCTTTTCTTGATTTTTCCGTACCGATCTTTTTTGACGATTCGCTCAGCCAATCAAGGAAAGGACGCCTGATTTTTTCCGGCGGCGCATCACCGTTAAAAAGACTGCTATTCTCGTCGCGAAAACGGACAAGCTTCTCCATGGTTGCCTGAAAATCAAGCGGCGAAAGCCGGTTGTGCGTTGCCAGAAACTCTTCCAAATCTATTGCCATATTTATTAGGAGGCTTTCGTGAACAATATCCGGAAATTCTCCGCATTGCTTGGACACAATCTACAATTGCCTCTTTAGACAAAAAAACGACTTCCGAAGCGTGAGTCGCAAATAAGGTCGACGATCCCGCTCAACCGGGCGGGACTTCTATTTGTCATCTAAACTCGAATATGTTGATACTACACCAATGGCGGCAAATAGCAAGCTGATACCAAAACGCCCCGATCGTATCGGGGCGTTTTGCGATAAAACATTAGGCGCGCGACACATTAACCGCGGCCGGGCCTTTCTCGCCGTCAACGATCTCGAAAGTGACATTATCGCCCACCTTCAATTCGTCAAACGTCACTCCTCTCAATTCCTTGGAATGAAAGAATAGATCCTTGGCTTCCCCTTCGCGGGAAATGAATCCAAAGCCCCTTTCCGTAAGAGTTTTGATTGTACCGTTCATTTGATTTTTTTGCTTGTTTTATGCACAACGGAAAACCGACTAATTTTTGCCGTTTTTAGACTTGCGGGTTAAGCATAGACCATAATCGCTTTTTCTTCAAATCCGCCCCCGGTTTTGCGTGCCGATCCGCCTCGTTTATTTTTTGTCGGCCGCCAAAACCTCGGTTAGCGTGGGATGGGAAAAATAAGCAGCTATATCAACAACCACATCCATCAATAAGTCAATTTTTTGAAAATCACCAACAAAAAAGGCTTTAAATTCATATCTTAACTCATACAAAAACTACAGATTAATTTGGTTTTTTGCCAATTTTGGCCAGGTTCATTTTTCTTGTTTGCAGATCTAGTCCCTGGTTACAAATTCTCTCCATGGCCGCTTTGCATCGACGCACATTTGCATTAACCATCAATTCCGGGGGCACGCCACCAATTTTTCGACGGACGAACTGAGCCGCATCGATTACTTCCTGTAATTCAGAGACACTTAGTGTCCTGGAAAAATGATCAAAAAAATCACCGAAAGATGTCGCCACCCTGTAAGGATAGTGCACTCTCCCGCTTTGCATTTGCCTTAAAATAATATCACGTGCTTCGCGGAATATGTTCATTGCGTGTTCTATTGATGACTTCTGGCAAGCCAATTTTATTTTATAAAATGCGGCAAAGTTATCGATTTTACTGTAGTCGTAATTAGGATCTTTGTTGGCCAGTGCATAAGATGTCGCGAAATATTTGCCCGCTCGCTCCAACTTATCGAATATTGTTGCCGCAATGGCGTATTGCAACCAGAATTGAGGGTCGCCACTACAATAATTCAGGCTCTTTATCGCTTCATAGTAACGGAATATCACGCTTTCCTGTTCTCTATCGTTGCGGTAAGGCAAAATTGCTTGCAATTGGCCGAATTGCACTAATCCATGCAAAGCGGAGCTATATTGCTGGCGCAACCCGCTTAATTGTCTTAATTCATCCAATCTTTGAGCAATTTTGATTATAACATCAACCGTAATGTTAGGATCCGAAACTCGCCGTAAAATAAATTGTGCCGCGACTGAGGATCTTGGCACAACCTCCCCGGCTTCGCTGAAATAAACAAACTCCAGGATTCGCTCATCCTTTAAAAATTCGCTTTCAAACGCGCGATGACCAAAAATATCCACTAAGACATTTATTGTAACCAATTCGTTTAGTACCGTAAATGTAAAAATACCAATCAAAACATCATAATATCCTTCTTTTTGATCAAGGTTTTGCAA
>JALOQL010000013.1 GCA_025453415.1 Minisyncoccota bacterium | reverse complement strand
CAAATAGCTGTCACTAATTATACCAGTGCAATCGTCCCATTTTTTCTCATAAACGGCGTTTCCGGCCTGGATTTTCAAATAATCCGAAAAACAGGGTGTTTTGACGCTATTATCATACAACACCGCTTTTGGATCCTGCTGCAGCAGCTTTAATTCGGCGATTTTTTGCTTTATGCTAGCGATTTCCTCGTCCGAAAACCGGAAATCAATGGTCACCGCCGGATCCATTACCATAACCTTTGTCAGCTTTCCTGAAAAAGTGTCCACCTTATAACTGCCGCCACTGTCGTACATGAAGTTAAAGCCGCCGGAAGACTCAAGATCATGTGAAGGCTTGAGGTAATTGAAATAGTAGAACAATCCGCCGGCAGCGGCCGCCAGGAACACAGCCCCGGCCATCAATAAAATTTTTTTATTCATTTTTTTATATATTATATCATTTTTGGACAATCGGTGGTCAACCAAACCGTCTTCTCGAAATCACGGCTTCACGCACCGCGAATATATACCCTCTACCATTCGTTCCTCCGGCCGGCACGGGTTGATTTTTAACGCCGGAATGATAGAACTAAAAAAGCTGTTTGAGGTAATGACATGGTAAGAATCGTCCGCTACAAGCTGACACGGGAAAGCTGGTTCAATCTTTATCAGGCGATAGATAATCTCCAATTCTGCTGCAACAAATCCCACGTAGCCGCCCTAAAAGCGCTTTTGGAAAGGTGTGGTTCACTTAAAGATGCGGCGATTGATGGAAAAATATTTACTTGGAATTCGACCAAGACGACTCATCGCAGGCAAAGCAGCTTGCGCTGTTCACAATCGCAACCTTGGGCATTGGCCAATGGAATGCGGAGTATCTCGAAGAAATGGTTGAACCCGGCACGGCAAGCGAGGACGGATTTTTCATTGCCGCTCAATCATTTAATTAGGCGTTAGCCTTTTCTTTTTTTTACAAACACTCCAACAGTTTGCGACACGGACTGTTGACAGCGGCCGAAATCCGATAAATAATCCGAAAACAGCCGTTTTACAACCGAATCGACCACAAAGGAGGTGATCGCGGTGGTCAGATATGTCGACAGGAACGGTTTCATGCGCGACGACCGGACCGTCAAGCAACTTACGGAAGCCGATCTGTATCCGGGTAGCAAAAAAGTGCTCAAACCGAATGGCCGGGAGATAATCATGTATCCGCCGGACATAAAGATAGTTGGCGATCTGACCGGGCTTACTCGCAGAGAACAAAAAGAGGGGTCGGTTAAACACTTACCGCCAACCGATTTGCCGAAAAGAAAACCTGCCGGATATGCGACGCCAAAACCGCCGGGCACCCGATGGCCTTTGACCTTCAAGCTGGGAATCATAGGCACCATATACTTTGTCATCCTGGCTTGCGGACTCTTTATCGACTCATTTGATCATCCCGAACAGCCTATCTTTATATTGACAGCCCTGGGCTTTGCCGGATTGGTATTCTTCGGCGCGATTGCTTGGCTGTGGGGACGCATCCAGGGAGCGAGCGTTTGGGAAAAGGGCGGGCTTCTTGCCGACTGCCTTCAGTATTGCCTGTTCGTTTCTTTTTTGGTGTTTCTGGTCGGTTTTCTGCAATTGCCGTCACCGGTAGCCATTGGCATTTGGTTTTTTATAATCGCCATGGCCTGGTACAAGCTGGAAGAGATTTTCCGCCGATTTTTTCCAAAAAAGAAAAAGGTTAGCCGGTGGAAGAAGAAATAGGAGCCAAGTCAACTAAACGTTCTTGGCTCTATTAATTTCCCGGCGTTTCGCTAAGTAAGTAATCGTGTAGGTACATGCGGCACCATCAATGACATCATAACGAAACTTTTTGCCTTTCTGACCGGAATGTTTGACGGCCTGGTGAACTTTTTCAAAAACATTAAATTTTAAGCACCCAACAAAAAATCCCCTGAGGCTGTCTGAAAATTAATGCCTAGTCAGAACGCCCCAATTTCGTAACGAAAAACGCCAATCGCGAGGAAGCGTATGCATATGCGCTGACGAGCGATTGGCGTTTTGCAATAGAAATTCGGGCGTTTTGGCAGGCAAACCCCGAACTCGATTCTCCTTATGGTTAATTTTCAGACAGCCTCGATCCGGGGGATTTTTTTGCTATTTATCTTTGCGCCACAAAATAACGACGAATACCGACAAACCTGCAAGAAATACGAGCGCGAATTGACCGATCCGCGGTAACAAGAGGGGACGGTCAAGATCCCCGATAGGCTCCTGCGGGGTTTCGGATCCCACCGCCTTCTCTTCCGGCACCCCTTCGATGTCCGAAACCAGGAGGTCCCAATCGCCGGTCGCCATTTGGCCTTGGTTAATTTGGCCGTCCCTGTATATGTCGGCGCTTTCGCCTGCGTTGAGAGCTGTCGTTTGCCCATGAAGATTATCTATTTCCACGGTCCCTTCGTTGACGAAATTTTTCGTCACATCGGCACTTGGATCGCAATCGACAATGAAGTCGGTGCCCCGTACCGCCAACACCTCCATGGGCGTGCGCACCTCAAAGCGCTTGTTGCCCGTCTTAAGTTTAATGATTTTGGCCCAAATTTTCCCCCTCAAAAGCATAATTTGGCGGTTGAAGGTATCGCTGCCCTCGCTCAATAGGTCGGGAGTGAGCTTGAACGCCGACGCGCTGGCAATGGTTAATGTACTGCCGTCGGCAAAAGTGATCACCGCGTGGCTCTTCTTGGCGGTCTCAATCTCGGTCCCGGCCGGAAGCGTCGCTCCGGGCAAAACATCGGCCCAAGTTCCGTCGGCCTGCATGACGCGAACCCTTCCCACAACCTCCGAAACCGTGGCAACGTTTTCACCGGCAACCGCATCGCTGGTAGTTGCCTCCTCTCCCTTTACGCCCAGTTCTTCCGGGCTGGCCAGCTTCGATCCCTTCATCGGGCTAACGGACCCCGCAAAACAATCTCCCGCAACAACCAAACCGGCAAGCAGACCCAAAGAAACCAAAAAAGCTTTTTTCATATTTTTTCAATTACTCCATTATCCCACGTATCCACCCCTCCCGCCAACCATCGGCGACGCTTGCGAATTGATTTGAATGGCCAAAAGCGGTAATTTGGATTACATAGGGGAAATATATGGCCAAAAAAGATTTGGAACCGAAAAAAGGCGAAATAATCATTTACCGCTCGAAAACCGGCCCGCGACTGGACGTGCATTTCGAGCAGGAAACCGTTTGGCTGAACCTATCCCAAATCGCGCTCTTGTTCGATACGGATAAATCGGGCATATCGCGCCATATTGGCAATATTTATGAATCCGGCGAACTAAAAAAGAATTCAACTGTTGCAAAAATCGCAACAGTTCAAGTTGAAGGGAAAAGACAGATTAAACGGTCCATCGAGTACTACAATCTCGATATGATCATCTCGGTGGGCTACCGGGTCAATTCCGTGCGGGCAACTCAATTCAGGATCTGGGCCACCAATACCTTGCGAGATTATCTGGTCAAGGGATATGCCATCAACGAAAAACGGCTAGCCGAGGCGCAGGACAAGTTTCGACAACTCCAGGGCGTCGTGGCCTTTCTGCAACAAAAATCTAAGACCGAACTGCTGCGCGGCCAGGAAGGCGAGATCATCGAACTGCTGGCGGCATATGCCAAAACCGTCGAAATCCTCGACGAATACGACCGCGGCACCCTTGCCGCGCCCAAAGGAACCAAACCGGTATTCGTGATGACCGAGGAAATTGCCCGCGGATTGGTGCGAAAGATCGCCGGCGAGCTCAAAGGCGCCGGCAAAGCCGGGGATTTCTTCGGCATCGAGCGCGATGGATCGTTTTTATCGATCATCGGCAATCTGTACCAAACATTCGGCGGAAAGGAACTTTATCCGACGCTTGAGGCGAAAGCCGCGCATTTGCTTTATCTGACCATCAAGGACCATCCGTTCTCCGACGGCAACAAGCGCCTCGGCTCGCTGCTTTTCGTATATTTCCTTGACCGGTGCGGTTCGCTTTACCGCAACGGCGGTGAGAAAAAGCTCAACGACAACGCTCTGGCCGCACTGGCGCTGTTGGTCGCGGAAAGCCAGCCCGCGGAAAAAGACCAGATCGTCGCCCTGATCACCCAACTGATAAAATAAAAACGTAAGCAAGCTTATACATCAAAGGTGGAGTCGTTATCCGCGAACGTAAAACACCGCTAAAACTATGAACAATCTGGAACAAAAAATCGTTGAATTTTCGCAGGCCGTCCGGGAAACCAAGGAATGGCAGGCATATACCGAAGCGGCGCGGGCCTACGAAAGCGATAAGGCGGCGCAAAAATTGCCGGAGGACCTGCAAATGGCGCAAGGCACCCTGGATGCCATTGAGCAGGGAAATTTCCCCGGCAGGGAAGAGCAAAGGGCGGCTTACGAACATCTTTTGGATCAGGTAAGAAAAAACCGCGTCATCGACGATTTTTTCGACGCCCGCAAACGCCTCGAGGCCCTGGTCGGCGACCTGGCCACCACCATCAGCCACGAAATCAACTTTCCGTTCACACTCCCGCCCAAAAAATCCTGCGGCTGCTCCGGATAAATCATCCCCAAAACGACACCCTGATTCTTGACGCATGAAGCAATTGAGTGACAGAGCGGTGCACCGCGCATCCTTTTTATAAAATTAGTAATTTATTTCGACAACCATCGAATCAAAATAACCATGAATCGTATTTTTTGGGCAATAACCGGATTAGGCATTGCATTGGTTTGCGCAGGAATCGCCATCTTTGCGCTTTTTCCCGTCAAAGGAAATATCGGCTCGATTAAAAACGCAACGCCTCAAAAAGCCACCGGACAGCGACCCTGTATCGAATATGATAGCGTGGAAAAACAGGATAATTGCCATTGGGGCACCGCCGAAAGGGAAAAAAAACCGGAAATTTGCGAAAATATTAGCGACAGCACCGAGAAAAACCTTTGCTATTCCAGTGTCGCGCCAAAAATACCCGATACCGCGCCTTGCAATTCGATTACCGATGATTGGATAAAAGACGACTGCCTTGCTGCTGTTTCGGTAGTGACAAAAGATGAACAAAATTGCGCCATTGTCGCCGACCCCGCAAAAAAAGACGCATGCCTCTCCAAAATTGCGGAAAGCAAACAAGAACCCTCGATTTGCGATAACGTTGCCGACCAAAGCGCAAGAGATCGCTGCTACTATTACGCCAATAGAATGCATGCCAACCAGGATGCGGCGATTTGCAAGAAAATCGTGAATTCGTCGGATCGCGATTCTTGCTATAGGGAAGCGGGAAGATCAAATTTGGATACCAGCCTGTGCACAAACGTGGTCCAGGAGCTGGAAAAAAACACTTGTCTTTATAATATCGCCGTTGATCAAAAAAACGAGCAGATTTGCGAAAAATTGTCCTCCACCGGCTATAAATTGGCATGCTATCGCGACATCGCAATCGCGGCGGGCGAACTGTCGGCCTGTGACGGCCTTTCCGACGAACATTCAAAAAACCTCTGCCGATCAGAAGCCGCGGAAAAGGAACAAAACCCGAGAATTTGCGCGCAGGTTACGGAGTCGGACACAAGGAGCAATTGCTATTGGGGCGTGGCAAGGGCAAAGAAAGACGCCACCATCTGCGCTAACGTAACCGATGCCGACAAAAAGGATTACTGCCACGGAGAATTAATGGAAAAACCGACGGAAAGTTCCGACTGCGATATTTTTACCGGCCCGAGAAGCTCCTCAAAAGACATCTGTTATGTAAAAGTGGCGACTGCCAAACAAGATGCGTCGATCTGCGCCAAGATCGCCACCTTTAAAACCGACTCCGGCGATTGCTACCGGAAAACCGCGCTGGCCAAAAACGATCCCGCAATTTGCGAGCTTGCCGGCAAGGAATCGGATTCAGCGGAATGCTATCGCAGCCTTGCTAAAAAGAATACCGACCAGAATATCTGCAAAAAAATCACCGACGAAATTGATGCGGCATTATGCTTCGAGTATATCGCCCAAGACACCCATAATTTGGATATTTGCGACAATATCGCCGACGGCCAGGTAAGAAGCTCCTGCTATTATTCCGCCCGATAATTCAGCGATCGCGCCATAGATGAATTGAAAAAAACGACCAAGCATAGGGTGTGGTTTTTATTGACAACGAAATTCGCGGAGGTTTGGCCTTCACTAATTTTTACAAACCTTGCGCAAAAAACCTCGCATAAATTGAAAAATGGGCCCAAAAACGCTAATCTGGATTAATATGAAAAAAATCCTGCTGTTCTCAATTGTGATTTTCCTGATCGCGATCGGAATCGCTTTATTTTTAAATTTAAACCGGGGAAATAGCCCGATAGTCACTCCGGGAAGTGAAACCATTCCAAGCGCGACCGATCCGGAAAACAAACCGACCACGACCGTGGAAACGGCCCGCGCCAGCGATCCGCTTCCCCAAGGCGCGTGCGAAACATGCCCGGACGGAACCCCATGCAGAAAACTTAACGGCGCCCAGCAGGGCTGCCAATGCATATTCACAAACGGCAAACGAACCTGCGGCCTCAGGGCCTGCTCCAAAGAAGGCGAATCGGACCGCAACGAAGACCGCCTGGTCTGCTGCCCGGGGCTTCATCAAGTGACCGAATCCCAATGCGATGAAGGAGGCGCCTGCTCGGGATGGCTGATTGTTTGCAGGAAAAACGAACCCAACCCGCAGGCAAACTAAGCACACCGAAAAGCACAGAAAAAAACCTCTGTGCTTTTTTGTTACTTACCTTGTTACGTAACAAGCTACTTACCCCGTGAAACTCCGGTACAATCATAATCGCGACAGAAAGACGGTTCGCGGATTTTGATTTCAAACTAACGAGGTCAGATATCGGCAAGCTCAAGGCCTCGGCAAGCTCAAAAAGGGTACTCGGTCGAACCAGCTTTTATCTTGTGCGGACGCGTAGAGGTCAACCCTCCACGCGCCTTATAAAAGGACCTATTCGCTTTTACTTGCTTTCACTTCGGATTATTCTCTAATTTGACAAAATTAATAAAATATGTCATTATAAAACAAATTTGCTAACCAAATTGTTCTTAGAAAAAGGTGATTGGATGCTGACTGTATCTAAAAGAAATCGGAAGCCTCATTGGCAATACCGGATTTTTGCGCCGCTGTTCGCGATCGTGGTTATAGTAACTTTGCTCACAGGATTGCTAATAGCCGTTAGTATAATCCAGAACCAAAGAATTGCTGCCGACACGATTGCGTGGCAATACCGTGCCCAAGTAGCGGCTAATCCCGAGGATATGGAACAATACCTCAGAAACTGCGAGCACGGAATGCAAAAATGGGGGATAACCCACGGTTATGACGCGATCTTCTTCAAACGTCCAGATAACGATATGAGCCTAATAATGCAATCGCTGAATTCTTCGATAATCAGAGCCGGGGAGTTGCAACGGCTGAACAGGACAAGCGTCGAGTATTCTTCCCAGCTTGATGATCTGCGGGGCATAATCAGGGAACTGAACATCCACGCCGGCAGTTGGTGGATATTGCATGGTCTCGTTTTATATATCATGCGCCTGCCCTTGATCATTGCCACAATCATTCTGTGGATATTATGGGCCAGTAGATTTGAAATCAAAGATCCGCAAGAAATAGCCGAAGAAGAAGCGGACAAAATAGAAAAAGAAAAACTGGAGACCGAGCGGCGAGCGGAAACACACAGAAGAATATTCGGGGAAGATGCCAAGAAGTAACAAGCATGCCAAGGTGAAAACCAAGGCCTTTTTTATTGTTGTTCGGACTAACGAGGCTCGAACTAACGAGGCCTGACCTCGGCAAGCGAGCATTACTTGGGAGCATCACCGGACTGTTCCGGATTCTCCGGGACCCAGGAGGGAACGTTTGCCTACTTTGAGCACAGGAAGGATCCAAGCACCGATCCTTTTTTGATACTCAAACGAGTTAAACCGGAAGGCACCGAAATTGAAAAATCCGGCCAATTTGCCCGATTTGCGGCGGAATGATGACGCTGTGCTATAAATTCATAAAGGAGCTAAATAAAGACCAAAACAACATGAACGGCGACAAATTACTGCATGACGCGTTCCTGATCGCGCTGGAAGCGCACCAGGGACAAAAGCGGAAGACCGAGGACGCGCCCTATATCGTGCACCCGGTGATGGTGGCGCAAAATCTGGCGGAATACGGCTTTAACAAAGAGGTGGTGGCCGCCGGCCTGGTCCACGACGTTTTGGAAGATACCGATTTTCCCGAAACCGAACTGGAAAACCGGCTCGGGGCCAAAGTCGTGGAAACCGTCAAAACCGTATCGCATTTGGGCCATCGATCATGGGAAGAAAGCCGGGAAGAGTATTTGAAACAGGTCGCCCAGGGATCGCCGGCCGCCAAAGCGGTTTGCTGCGCCGACAAGATCAACAACGCGGAATCGATAATCGAAGCGCACGCCATAATGGGGGAGGCCGTATGGCAAAAATTTTCCCGCGGCCAAGAAAAACAACTCTGGTTTTACCGGTCAGTCCTGGAAATGCTCAAAGCCTCCTGGGACAACCCCATGTTCGCCGAATACGAAAAACTGGTGACCGAAATGGAAAACCTACCGAAATCCTAGCTCGCGACACAAAAGCCGCCAAAATTGAAAAAACTACCCAAAGGTTGTAAATTGGTTTAATATGGCAAAAATCCATGGCGGAAAACATATTTGAAAAAATTAAGAAAATCAACGAATATGGCCAGGAATACTGGCGGGCGCGCGATCTATACAAACTACTTGGCTACACCGAATACGGCAAATTCTTGCCGGCAATCGAAAGGGCGAAAACCGCCTGCAAGAATAGCGGCCAAAACGTGGAGGATCATTTCGCCGGCGCCAGCGAAATGATAACCATTGCCACGGGAACGCGCAGGGAAACAAAAAGGGAAGTGAATGACTATGGCCTTTCACGCTATGCCTGTTATTTAATCGCGCAGAATGGCGATCCACGCAAAGAAGAGATTCGGAATGACGAGGCCTGGCCTCGGCAAGCGCGAATTGTTAATTCTTCGTTTTATAAAAAAATAAGCTATGCGGGCATTTTGCACATAGACTTTTAAATAATCAGGAAACCGGAGGGTATTCCCATCTCTGATAATCCATACTTGCGGGAAAGCGTGCCCATCGTTATTCTATCTTTTAGGCGGAAGAAAGTGGGTGCCAAGGTCTCTATTTTCTTTTTTCTTGTAGGCAAATTGTCACCGGCACAAATCAATCCCAATTGAGCACCCGGTCCAAGAAGCCCCCCATTTGCCAACAACGATGCCACTACCGCGTAGGTGCCTAGAGGATATTCATATTCCATCCTCGCCCTATCGAAGTAATCGACTCCCCACCCGGCGCGCAACCGTCCCAGTTGGCCCGGGAAAACCAGGAAATCACCGGTTTGCTCCGCCTCCAAGCAACTTATGAATTCTTGGTATTCTGCCGTCGGACTGATCGTTTGCTTGCCGTACCCGGCCCACAATTGTAAGCCTCCGCAAGCCAAGCCAAGGGCCTGGATCATTTTGTGTGTTGACTCTGCATAATCGCCTCCGATCAACTCCGGACGTGGAATGACTAAATTGCCGTCCGCCCGTCTAGGAAGAGCTTTTCCAATGGCTTTCGGTGTATATTCCGGAATCTTTAGCTGCGGAAAGCACCGAATTAAATTCGCCATTTGGGTCGCGACAGGCAGAACTCCAAACCCGAAGGGATAACCTTTCTCCGTAATCCTCCTTTGCATACTACTGTGCGGCGGCAAAGAAAGCTCCTCAAATGTTTTTACCAAATCTCCCTTCCGCTGCGTCAATCTTAAGAGCATTCTTTCATCCGGCTCCATCTCGGCAAGAATTGCCGCGATCAATCTGACAGCGTCCGATTGTATACTGACTTCTTTTACCTTTGCGTCCATTAACAAGACTCCTTTTTGAAAGAGCGCACGTAAGTCGAATAAACTTAACATGCTGATATAGCAATAAGCTATTTTTAGATTTTGTCAATACATGAACGCGGTTTGCGCAAAAATAGGGGATCCACCCGCCCAAAAGGCGGTTTTTGCTTGCCCGCCCCGCGGACGGCAATCCTCCGCGCGTTTATCATTAAAACGCAAAGGCTCCCCGCCATGGCGGGGAGCCGGAAAAACTAAGGGGAGCGGAACAATAATAATAGGACAAACGCGGTCTAGGTCAAACGAGGTCTGACCTCGGCAAGCGCGAAACGAGGTTTGACCTCGGCAAGCGCGACAATTTGCTTTTACCGATAAAAACTGGTATTAAAGGCCCAGTAACAGCGAAGGAGACTTGTTTGTGGCCGAGGCTAAAGACAAGAAAAAGGATAGAAGCACATATAAAGTAATAGTTGGTGACTGCGAAAAGATCATGCGGTTCGAGCGGCGGGGTAACCTGGAAAACACGGTTAAGGAAGCTGTCAAAGAGTACCTCACCCATTACAAGCTAATAGGTATGAATGGGGCCAAGGTAATTGTATATCAAGTCCTCGAAAAGGGAACCGAAGCTTCCGTAATCTCGGATTCTATTGCGGACTTCATCAAGGAGGCGGTATTAGAACACCAGGGCACCTAATGCACAAGGCTACAATTTGAAATCTCGCGGGTTGCCGGCAAATTAGATCAAAATCGCCGGCAACCATATTTTTTTACATTAATCCGCCGAAAAAGCACAGAGGGAAAACTCTGTGCTTTTCAAACAGGAACGGCAAGTCATTCGCCCGCCGGTTGCTACTTACCTTGTTATGTAACAAGCTACTTACCCCGATGAAGCTCCGGCACAATCAGAATCGCGACAAAAAGAAGGTTCACGAATTTTGATTGAAAAATAAGGGCAAAGGATGTAAATTGGTTAAATATGGCAAGAATAAAGGATTTGGAAAAAGTTGACCGGCCGCGGGAGAAAATGGAAAAATACGGACCGGATAAGCTGGCGGATTCCGAATTGCTGGCGGTTTTGTTGGGGTCGGGGATAAAGGGACTCAACGTCCTGACGCTTTCAAAACAGATAATCAAACTGATCGAAAAAGTGGGAAGTGAAAAGATTACCCTGGAAGATTTGTTGAAAGAAAAAGGCTTGGGCAAGGCCAAAGCCATGCAGGTAATCGCCGCGCTGGAATTTGGAAAGCGCGTGAACGCCCCAAAACCGGAAATTTTAACCCCCGATGATGTCTGGAAACTGTGCGCCGATTTCCGCGCCTCGAAAAAAGAACATTTCGTCGCGTTTTACCTGGATACTCAAAATAAATTAATCGAACGCCAAATAATCTCCATCGGCACCCTCAACGCCAGCCTGGTCCATCCCCGCGAAGTATTTGAACCGGCAGTGGCACTCCACGCCGCCAGCGTGATCGTGGCACATAACCATCCATCACAAAACATCGAGGAATCGGCCGAAGATCTGGCAATTACCAAAAGACTCTCGGAATCAGGCAAAATACTGGGTATCGGTATTATTGACCATGTAATTGTAACGGCAAATTCATTCACCAGCCTCAAAGACAAAAGTCTGATTTGACAGCAAGCGCCGATGTACGTTATTATGTACACATAACGCAAACGTATGGATCCCAAAACCACAATCTCGATTTCCGAGGCAAGAAAGAGAATTTTTGAAATTGCCGAGGAAATCCAAAAACCGGACAATTACTATACCTTAACCGAGAAAGGACGGCCCAAGGCGGTTTTGATGTCGGCCGAACAATTTGATTCCTGGCGGGAAACGGTTGAAGTGATGCGCCAGTTCCCGAATCTCGATAAGGATGTTAAAGAGGCCGACGAAGCAGTAAAGAGCGGGGAATATAAAAATTGGACCACCCTTGAACAGCTTCTCGCCAAGGAAGGTTTTGTGGTCGCCGATAAAACGGCAAAAAAATATGGCATACCAGCTAAGACTCAAGCCAAGCGCGGAAAAAGAACTGAATAAATTGCCCCAAAAGGATTATTGCCGCGCCCTAGCCGCTTTTAGCGTAATCGCTAATGACCCGTATGCGGGTAAAAAGCTAGAAGGCAAACGCGCCGGCCAATACTCAATGCGGATCTGGCCTTACCGCATAATTTATTCCATCTATAAAAAAGAACTGCTTATCATTGTAATCTCCATCGGCCACCGCCAAGGAATTTATTAAGCCTTAAGGGAGGGAAAACCTCTTTTTTTGGTGGGATTTGACTTTTTATTTATGTTACAGTAGAGTCTATGTATGCAAGTAAAACTTGAGCAGATCGCAAATATAATATCGGGCTACACTTTTCGCGGCGCTCTGGAAAACAATTCTGATGGGAATGTATTTGTGCTACAGGCGAAAAACATTATTGCTGGGCAAAAATTAAACGGTAATCAAAATTTATCTAGAATTTTGTTTGAAAAAGCGCGGGGTCAGTTTTTTTTACAGAACAACGATATTGTGATCGTTTCGCGCGGAAGTGGAATCGGTTCGTTCCGCGCGGCCGTATTTCAAGATTTAACGACCAATATAGTTGTTGCATCATCCGTTTATATAATTAGAGCTATTTCTGATAAAGTTTTGCCCGATTATGTTTCGGTTTTTATAAATTCCAGTGAAGGGCAGAAGAGAATAATGGAAACTGCCACTGGTTCGCATATTAAAGCGCTATTGCGCAGTGAAATTGTAAAAATAAACATTCCCTTACCAGAGGTTGATAAACAGCGGATAATTGTTAAATTGGCCAAGAACTTAAAGCAGCAAGAAGAAATTTGCTATAGAAAAATACAAATTAAGAAAAATATCGCTAACTCTATTTTTGAAAAAATATGACATCTAAAAAATACTCACAGGAGGAGCTCAATAAGGTGCTTTGGGCCGCGGCGGATTCGTCGCGGACGCAGGTTGATGCCGGAATTTACAAAGATTATGTGCTGGCAATGCTTTTCTTTAAGTATTTAAGCGACTTAACGAAGAAAAAATATGAACAATACCGGGAGCGGTTTAATGATGACCGGCAGCGGATTGAGGAAAAAATGAAGCTGGACCGGTTTTATTTGCCGCAAAATTCTTCGTTTGAATATATTTACAGCATTATCGAGCAGGATAATATCGGGGAAGAGATAAACAAAATCCTTGAACGTATTGAAGAGGCCAACCGCGAAAAACTGGAAGGAGTTTTTAGTGTGGATTTCAACTCCGAATCAACTTTGGGCAAGTTGGCCGAGCGTAACAAAATGTTGCGCCACTTGATCCAGGACTTTGCCAAAATTGATCTGGCCGACGCGGGCGATGACATTATCGGCAATTCGTATATGTATATGATTGAGCGATTTGGCGCCGACGCCGGGAAAAAGGCGGGGGAATTCTTTACCGTGCGCAATGTAGCCAAATTAGTGGCAATTCTGGCGCAACCCAAGGCCGGCGATAGGATTTGCGATCCGTGTTGCGGCTCGGGCGGCCTGCTTTTGCTGGCCGGTGAGGAAGTGGAAAAAAGCGGCTCCCAAAATTACGCGCTCTATGGCCAGGAATCTACCGGATCGACCTATCAACTGGCCCGGATGAATATGTTTTTACACGGCAAGGATTCAGCCCGGCTGGAATGGGGCGACACATTAAATAACCCGCTTTTAACAGAAAACGACCAGTTGATGAAGTTTGACACCTGTGTGAGCAATCCGCCTTTTTCACTTAAAAAATGGGGTGCGGATGATGCCGAAAGCGACAAACATAAACGCTTTTGGCGCGGCGTACCGCCCAAAGATAAGGGTGATTTTGCTTTTATCACTCACATGGTGGAAACCGCCAAGCCAAAAACCGGCCGGATTGCGGTGATCGTGCCGCACGGCGTATTATTCCGCGGCGGCGCCGAAGGCAAGATCCGCGAACAGCTGGTACGAGAAAATATTATTGATGCGGTAATTGGTTTACCAGCTGGATTGTTCCAGACGACCGGAATCCCGGTGGCGATTTTAGTGATCGACCGCTCTCGCGAAATTGGTGGGGCCAATGAAGCCAAAAAAGATATTTTATTTATCGAGGCGTCCAAGCAATATAAACCGGGCAAGGCGCAAAACATTCTGGCCGAGGAAAACATCGAAAAAATCTACAATACCTACAAAAACCGCAAGAACATCGAAAAATTCGCCCGCAAAGTTGGCTTTGATGAAATCAGCAAGAAAAACGACTTTAACCTCAACATAACCCGTTATGTTGATACCTTTGAAGAGGAGGCTCCGATCGATATTAAAGCAAATTTGAAGGAATTGGCGGAATTGG
>JALOQL010000012.1 GCA_025453415.1 Minisyncoccota bacterium | reverse complement strand
AATATCTTTTGCAAATTTTATTTCATCAGAATTATTAGAACACCAGTATAATATAGCATCAGGCGAATTCTGGTTATTGTTATTGCAACCTGTTAAAACATAAGTGAGTAGGATAAGTGTTATAATTTGCGAAAAAGTCTTCATTATATTTTATTCCCAATATCTCGCAAATTTTTATCAATGATTCCCTTTGGCCGACATGGATCCGATAACTTTCTCTGTGGTTCACCCCCTTAACATTTTTTTTCTCTTCCCGGTAAATAGAGGGGATTATCCCCTGTCTCAGCAACAATATCTTCATCTGCTGCGCGATTTTATATGAAACAGTGACAAAACCCGCTCTCGCGCCATCCCGCTCCAAATTAACGTATCCGTCGCCTTTCCACATCCCATATATTAAATGCTTTTGCAAATCATACGGCAAAAGCATCAAAAAATCGGGAATACTTTTTCCATAAGAATATTTGCCGAATAATTGCTTGAAATAGCGGGATAGCATCGCACTATAAAGCGCAACCGTCACGGTTTTCTTTTCCGGATATTCCCTAACAGTAGCATTTAATCCCAATTCGCCGGCCGCTTTTTTTATATCCGCGACAATATCGATTTCGTTAATATGCAAGGTGAATAATAAATAGTTATTGCATCTCCCTTCGCTAATTGAACCTTCCGCTAAAAAATATCCGAAAAGTTTCAATATGCATTCGGTTAACCTGATTCTTTTAGGAATTTCTATGCTTTTAAAATCAAATTTTTCCTTTGGGATATCGATTTCAACAAATTCATTTTTTTTAATGTCCCGTGGCACGGGATAAAGCACAATATCGCCTTTTTCCAAGTAGGTTGAATGATACCACGCGGGCATAAGCTGTTTCCGATATTTTGTCCTTAGAAATTTATCGCCTTTGGGCGGCTTGATTGCGTAAACAAGGTGTTCCGGAGTAAGCCTGATTCTTCCCAGCTTATTTTTTAATTCAATGATTTTACCCCGATACGCCCGACTAACCGCCTGTTCAATTTTATTGCTAAAACCGGTATGGCTTAAAACCATTTCTCCGATTTTCAAATCTTCGAGAGGTTTGATCTCGTTTTGCAAATGGATCTTTTCGTCGGGCATCACGCAGACAATGTTGCCCACCTTGCCCACGCCGTCGGCGTCTTTTATCTTGCCGTAGTTGTGCGGCTTGGTAAAATGCTCCATTACCGTACTTGTGTACGGTCCGCTTGCGACGGTCCGGCCCTTAGGGCAAACTCCGCATTTTGGCTTACAGGTTGCGGTTTTTTTGGTTGTTTTTTTTGTGATTTTCTTTGCCATGGTTTGGATTACAAATTATCGGTCTTAAAAGGCGATATCTCTCGCAGCCGGGTAATGATTTTGGGCAAAACCTTCAAGACGTAATTGACGTCGGTTTCTTTGGAAAACCGTCCGAGGGTCAAGCGCAAAGAACCATGCGCTTCCTGCGGCTTGAGCCCAATGGCGGTCAAAACGTGCGACGCCGTCAGCTTTGCCGACGAGCAGGCCGATCCGGTTGAGGCGGCAATGCCGTTGATATCCAGCTGGATGATCATCGACTCGCCCTCGACGTAATCGAACCGGACATTGGCGTTGTTGGGCAAGCGCTTTTCCGGATAGCCATTGAGATACGATCCTTTGATGTTTTTCAAAATGCCGCCAATCAGCTTTTCGCGCATTTTAATCTGCCGCGCCGCTTCCTTGGTCATTTCTTTTTTGGCAATCAAGCTTGCCTGCGCGAATCCGTAGATCGCGGGCACATTGACGGTTGACGAACGCAATCCGCTCTCCTGGCCGCCGCCGTGCAGGATCGGTTCGACGGTCACGCCTTCCCGCACATACAGGCAGGCGGCGCCTTTCGGACCGTAGATCTTTTGCGAGCTGGCGGTGAGCAGGTCGATGTTCATCTTTTGCACATCGATGGTAATTTTGCCGAAGGTCTGCGCCGCATCGGTATGGAAATATACCCCCTTATCCCGGCAAATTTTGCCGATCTCGGCCACCGGCTCGATGGTGCCGATCTCGTTATTGGCATGCATTACCGAGACCAGGATGGTATCGGGCCGGATCGCGGCTTCAATATCCTTGGGATCGACCAGCCCATATTGGTCGACCTTCAGGCGCGTCACCTCGAATCCTTGGCGTTCGAGCCAGGCCGCGCTCTCCATCACGCACGCGTGCTCTATGGACGAAATTATCAGATGCCTGCCGCGCCCCTTGTTGGCAAACATCACGCCTTTCAGCGCCAGGTTATTGCTTTCGGTCGCCGAACCGGTAAATAAAATTTCCGCGGGCTTGGCGGCGTTGATAACGCCGGCCACATCGGCCCGGCTTTGCTCCAAAATCTGGCGCGCCTGCTGGCCAAAAGAATGGAACGACATCGAATTGGCAAACATGTCCGGCAAATTTTTATCGGCCAGCTTGGCAACGCGCGGGTCAACCGGCGTGGCCGCGCCGTAGTCCATATAGATACGCTTCGGTTGGGATTGCCCGGTGCGTTTTCTTTTTTTAGAAATTATTTTTTTAGCCATATGTTTTATAATTTTTAATTTTCAATTTCCAATTTACATTGAATTTTCAATGAATCAATGTTTAAAAATTGAATAATTATAAATTAAATGGAAATTTTAAATTAGAAGTTATAAATTCTTGTTGATGAGGTCTTCCAGCGTCACCGAACCGAGAAAATCGTTGACCGCGGCCTGCATCTTCACCCAAAGGCATTTAGTCAAACAGTCCGATTCATGCCCGCATTTGGCATCGATGCACTTCACTTTGGTGGCCGGACTCTCCAAGGCGGAAAAAATCTCGGATATTATAATCTCTTTTGCTGGGCGCGACATAATATAGCCGCCCGTAACGCCTTTCTTAGCCGCCAAAACACCGCCCTTCAGGAGCTTGGCCACGATCTTCTCCAGGTAATCGTTGGGCAGTTTTTCCCGCAACGCAATCTCGCGCACGGAAATCGCCCGGTTGTCTTTTGAGTTCTGCGCCAGGTATGCCATGGCCCGCAACCCGTATTGAACCTTTGTCGATATTTTCATTAAAGTATTAAAGCCGACTATATTGGTCGGCTTTAATATATCAAAAACACAACCAAGTTGTCAAACGGTTGAAAAATCAATAACCTAGAGCCAGGCTTTAGAGCCTGGCTCTATCACGAAGACTCTGACATAACGGATAAATTAGGCGGCCGGAGATTTCTTGAACAGGTAGTAAACACCGCCCATGCCCCACAACACCGCCAGCGCCGAGAACAGCCAGCCGATGACCGGGATGGCGAAAATTATCCAGGAAGCGACCACGCCGACCACGGTTTGCACATAGAGCGAATCCGGCCGGTTTTTCATGTAGGTTTGAGCAAATTTCCGACCGATCGCGATCGCGGCCAGTATCCGGGTAAAGAATATTGCCACCGCGAAAAGCAGTATCCCCAGCAAGCCCACCGGAATGCCGATGATCGTGAACATGACCGCCACCGAAATGATCGGCACCACGACCAGAACCAGCAATCCCCACCCCAGTGACCGCGCCGGCTTTGCCAGCATAGCCGTTACCGATTTCAGCACGAACTTATTGAAGAAAAACACCAAGATAAGCGCCAGCGCAAGATTGAACAACAGGTCACCGGCTTTTTCCAGGAAAATATCTTGGCTAGTTTTTTCCGGCAATTTGATCCCGGCGGGCATTTGCGGCGGCTCATTGCGCGTGATGCTTCCGGCAATTTTCGCGCCGGTATCCATCACGGCAGGGTTGGCGCTGGTATAGACAAGTGAACCGGCGATCGACGCGTCCTTTTGGATGGCCAGACTTTGGTTCTTGAATTCCGCGTTGCCGCCGATGCTGCCGGAAACGGTGATGGAATTGGCCGCGCCCGCGACATTCTTGGCGATTTGGCCGCCCAATATCGCGCTTTGGGCCGCGAACAGGACTTCGCCGGCAACCGGCGCCTCGGTTGAGACCGTCTGCCCGGCCACGGTCACGTTGCGGCCGACGCCGCCCTTCACCTGCACGCTCTGGCCCATGGCACGCACGCTCCCCGAAACCACCCCGGAAACCGTGACGGTTTGGCCGGCACACAGGACATCGCCCGCCACGTTCCCGTTAACGGTAATGCTTTGCCCGGCGCAGATCACGTCGCCGTTCACGTCCGCGTCGATCGTCACGGTTTGGCCGGCGGCAAACAAGGTTTCGTTGATCGCTTCGCCCTTGGGAACCGTCACATCGTTGCCGCGACGGATCGTCAGCGCCTGGACGCTTCCGGCGGCCAGCAGCATCGCCAACGATACCGAAAAAACCAAAAACATGTTTTTCTGTTTCATATTTTTGTTTTAATTGTCTTTTGTTCACAACCCTCTTTTCAAGGGTTGTTCATTATAACAAAAACCGGCCGGGCTTGCATATACCCGGCCGGATGATCGGCTTAATGATCTTTTAATGGAAAACTTACCGGGTCGCGGCGTAAGCATCGACCAGGCCGCGGCCAAAAAGATTGTCCTTGCCCGCATCCCCAAGGTCAACCGCGGTCTCTTCGAGCTTGGCCTGGACTTCGGCCGGGTCCCATTTGCCGTTAGCGTTCGCGTCGTTACCGCCAACCGGGACACTTAAAACCAAAGCGGCAACGCCCGCGGCATGGGGGCTGGCCATCGATGTTCCGGAAAGCGTGGCATAAGCAGTGCCTTTGTAGGTGGAATAGATGCTTACTCCCGGAGCCGCCAAATCAACTTGCGGCCCGCGGCTGGAAAAGGAAGCGATATTGTTATTGGAATCCGTGGCCGATACCGAAATGACTTCGTCGTAGGCGCCCGGGTAGTTCACGGTATTATCGTTGGGGCCGCTGTTGCCGGCCGCGGCAACGATCACCACGCCCGCGGCTTTGGTCGCCGCAACGGCATCATGAAAAGATTGCACGTTCGAGGTCGTTCCCAGGCTCATATTGACCACCTGCATCTTGTTCTTCACCGCCCAGTCCAATCCCTCGATAATGTCGGAAAGATATCCCGAACCCGCGGCGTTCAAAACTTTGATCGCGTAAAGATCGGCTTTCGGCGCCACGCCCACCACGCCGGCGGTGTTATTGACGGCCGCGACGATACCGGCAACATGCGACCCATGGCCGTTGTCGTCGTTATATCCCTTGCGCGCCAAAATGGTATTGATACCGCCCTTGATATTGGCCTTGAGATCCGGATGGCTGGTTGAAATTCCGGTGTCGATGATGCCAACCTTGATCGGATCGGCCGTGGTCTGGCTCCAAACGTCGTCGGCGTTTATTTTCGCCACGCCCCAGGGCAGTGTTTGCGCCAACGCGGTCACGTCACCCGGCTTGCCCAACGCGGTCACGATAACATCATCATCGACCCGCAGCACTTCGGGCTGTTTAGCCAGATCAAGCGCGCCCTTGGCCGAAATCTCCAGTGCTTGACCGTTGACCGAGCGCAAATCCTTTATCTTCGCGCCCTTGAATCTTGCCGCCAACTTACCTTTGGCGTCATCATTAACCCCTGTCTTGAAAACAACTATCTTTCGTCCCAATATTTCCGACGTTCCGGCGCTCGCTTTGAGGCCCACTGTCAATGTTGCGGCAAAAATCAAAACCAGCGCTATGGCGATTTTTTTCATGTTTATATTTGGTTAGTAAGAATATTTTATAGTAAAACCGGGATTAATGGAATGCGAACGGTCAAGAGCGCTTTTTCTCCCTCCTGAACTCAAGATAGGAATAAGCGACAAGCCACAATGACGCGGTCGCCAGCCCCAATACCGCCCAAACTATGAACGGAAATTCGAAAAATATTCCGGGCAGGCAAAGGATGCCGAAAATTTTGAAAACCTTGCCGCCCAGGCGGTTGGTTTTTATCCAAACCGTATCGCTGGAAATCGTCCACGGAGTGCGGATTCCCATAAACCAGTTGCGCGGCGCGTTTTCGATCAAAGCGCCCACCGAATAGAAAAGAACCGCCATGGCCGGCGCCAGAACCTGGTTCATGTTTACCGCCACGCCCGAGTTCGCGGCAATGACCCATATCTGGAGATACAGCATGAACCCGACAAAATAAATCGAAAACCAGTCAAAAAGCCGGTGAAAACGGGGATTTGTGGACGCGATCGGGTCAATGCTGGCGAACAAACGGAACAACACGATTATCACCAGCGAAACAACCGGCAAAATAAATAACCCTTCCGCCGATCCGGCCCAGCCATTGGGCTGGCCATCGATTCCCCAATGGGTGATGATCGTATCCGGCAGCATGAAATAGAAATACACCGAAATACCGAAAAACAGCGCCAGCAAACCGATAATCGCTTTATGAAAATTATTCATATGTGTTTTGATTATCCCAACTAATCATGAAAACTTCATTAATCCCGGCGCAAATAATACTGCCTCTTTTTGCCGTCGAAACGTTCGATGGCATAGCGCAGCATGGTACGCGGCATGGTTTTGTAATGATTTTTTAAAAAACCCTCTTCGATATCCTGGCCGCAGCGCTTGCCGATCTCGCGCAACCCCCAACCCACCGCCTTATGGATCAGATCTTCCTTATCGTTTACCAAAATTTCGACAATTTTCAAGGCATGGCTCGGTTCGCCCTTGCTAATAAACCAAAACACCGCCAGCATGGCAATACGCCGCTCCCAAAGATTTTTTGAATTTGCCAGTTTTTCTAAAATCATTTTGTCTTTTCCCTCGAGATACGCGCCCACGATCCGCGGCGCCGACAGATCGACCAAGTCCCAGTTATTGATGTGTTTCGTGCTTGCCAAATATAGATCAAAAATCTTTTTCTGTTCTTCCGCCGCGCCTTTCTCGAATTTTTTAACCATCACCAAAAGCGCCAGCAACCTCTCCTCGTGGAATTTGCTTGTCAATAATCCCGCAATCTCAACGAGCGAAATTTCTTTCCAATAATTTGCAACGACCCCGCGGGTCTGCGGCACCATCACGCCCAGGAATTTGTCGCCTTCGGCGTATTCTCCCGGACCAGTCTTAAAAAACCGCCGCAAGTCCCTTGCCTTTTGCTCGCTGGCCCCTTGCCGCAACTCTTTTTTTATTTTTCCGATAAACATGGATCGTGTGTGCAATCATTGAGATCGCAATGATTGCACATAGTTGGCTATTGCACGATCTAGACAAGAGCGTGCCTTTGCAGACGCTAGAAAAAACCTGTCTTATGGTTCCCGGACATCGGATATGACAGCGGCATCCGAGGATTAAGCTCGGATGCCGCCCGGACGATTGATCCTCCGGCAATTCATCTTTTTGACTAAACCGAACACCCCAATAATCGACCCGCTAAAATGGGGCAACCTCCTGCCATTTTGGCATTCGCCGCACTATCGAAAGGTTTCTAGTCACCGAACAGGTATAATCGTCCCAATCGGTAACTTTCAAAGTGACTTTCAAGTTTTCCTTTTTGGAGAATACGACCGCGGGGTTTTGTTCGTTCGATGTCGCCGGATGGCCCTCCTCAAATGTCCATTCCCAGCTTTTTATCGTACTGCTGGCGGCGTAAGCAACCGAGGTATCGGTGAACTCCGTTTTTTCTCCGATTGCCGGAAAATCAGGCAAATATTTGAAGCTCGCTTTGGGATATTTGTGCGGCGGCGTTTGGAAATCGCCACCCGATGTCCAATCGGATGGAACATTGCCCGAATCCCAGACCATGACGCGCCAGCGGTAGGTATGGCCATAAGGCAGCACCGTTCCCCATGAATTATTCGAGGTGATGGCCTTGCCCGAATCGATAGAAGGCGAATTGAAGTCGGCCTCGGTCTCATTGATCGCCTGGACCCGATAGGCTGACTGGGGCTGGCCTTCAGGGTCGATATATGTCCAAGAAAATATCGATGATGCCGGATCGATGCAATAATCAAAATCAATGTTTGCCGAGCCATTAGTGACTTCGGGCTTTTGGTTGACCGTATTGGCGGTAACCATTGCGCCGCCGGCGGCGTACGCGCCTTGGCGTTCAACGACGATCCGCGGATAGTAGCTGCCCGCCGCCGCGTATTCATAAGTCGTCGAAGCCGCCGCCATAGCCGCTGGCGCGCCGCACACGCTCTCGCAATCGGCCTTGGCAGCGCACGCGCTGTTGCAGTTGTTCCAGAAATAATAAGTTTCTGCCCCGGTGGCGGTCCCGCCGATATTGGACGCTCCGACCGTGACGGTAAGCGGCGCGCCGCCGGAAAGCGGCGAAACACTGAAATCCGCGGTAACCGTGGGCGGAAGAATTACCGTAAATGTTTTGGGATCGGATAACGGCGTGGTGTTACCGGCGCGGTCGGTGACCGTCACGGCATAACTATGGCTGCTTCCTGCCGCAAATTTACCTGCATCATACGAGCATGTTTGCTGGACGGTTTCCCCGGAAAGAGTGCAAGTATGCATCAATACCCCGTCGATGTAAATTTGCATCGACGAGAGACCGCTTAAAACATCGGTTGCCGCCGCTGTAATCGTAACATCATCGGCAGCTCCCGGCGCCAGCGGCGCTTGATCATAGTCATCAACGACCGGCATCGCCCGGTCAAGGCCGAAGGTATGGCTTGGAGTGCGCGCACTGACTAGCCCGCCGCCTAAAAACATATAGAACGACCAAACGTGGGTTCCGTCAGCCAAATTTTCTTTCGGAAAAGTATAAATGCCCTTTCCACCGCTAAAGTTTTGCGCATAGGAAGTCCCGACCGTGCCTCCCAGAAAATCAAAAATTACAGCTCTTTGGATGCCGGTCACGGACGTGGACGGCGACGCGCTTATCGTTGCAGGATAATCGACCAATTCAATCTGAAAACTCGGGTCTTCATTCAACCACGCAAAGTCATCACCGGGAAACACCGAACGGTAATCCGGCCCCGCCGCCGTCGGCTTCATGAATATGCCGTCATGAACTCTTTTGGATTTTATCGTGCCGCAACCGCCCATTTGGTAAACACCGCCCCAGTCCGGATATGTCGCGTTGCCGGTGATATCGATCCTCCTCGACTGCTGGCAAGGATTGAAACAAGTCGGGCCTACCATGCATCTTGATATGGCGCTGATATCCGTGAGCACCGCGGAGTCTGAATTTCTAAGCACTCCCAATGCGATCTTAGGAACGACGACTGACGTGCTCTGGGAACGCTGGTAAGCATCAACCGACAAATAATGGCTTGTCCCGCACAAAGGGCTGGTCGAGTTGTAAAAAGTGTAAAGCCAGCCTGAATTACCCCGAAGCGCAAGAACATCGCCGGCGCTTAAAATAAAAAAGCCCGTACCGACCAAAAAAATTGCCGCCGCCCTTCCAAAAATGAATTTGTTGAATGCCATGATGATTTTTTATAATGATTTTTTATAACGGCAACATCACGGAAGCATTCTCATCATCGGTATTGGCATAGACAGAATCAACGCTGATCGCCCTGCTTTCCTGGCCTTTTTTGCTGCCGAGAACGGAAACCAGATCCTTTTTTTGTATGTCGGAAATCGTAGCGCGCTCGCCGTTGCGAAAAATTTCGGCCTTGGCTCCCAAAATCAATTCATAATTATCGCCTTCCATCGAGGTTAAAACCGGCTTTCCGCCATTGGGCGCATCAGTCAAATACCCGGTAATTGATACCTGCGCCTCAGCCGCCTTAGCCGGAACCGCGGAACCGGCCTCGGGAGCGCGCACTGTGGCCGGAGGCGTCGTCGCCGCAGGCTTATTTTGCATTTCAAAATACGCGTAAATGAACAGTATCACCACCACAAAAACTATTGTGGGCAGGTATATTGCAAGAAAAAATTTTTTCTTCATCGTTTGGCTTTAAATTATTTTCCACCCATTGACATGAGTAGTTATTTTATTTTAACGCAAACGGATAATTTAACGCAATAATAAATTTTTAATCATCTATTAATAATTCGCGGCACGTACCGTTTCCGGTATTTCATCCTTTCCTGTCTTGAAAAAGCCTCAAGGCCTTTTTGGATGCTTGCGACGGATACAGCCATTTTAATTTCCGATCTCGATCTGTTCAGGATCGGACAGGATAATCTCGGGTTTTCCCTGATAATCCTGAATCTTGCCTTTAATGCGCACAGCTTTTTTGTCGAACAAGGTTTCGGGAGAACCAAACTTAGCTAAAGAGGATTTGAAGATCACCGCGGCAAAGCAATTATTCGGATAGGGTTTGTCGAAATTAAGGAACACGGTATCGGTCTTGCTTTTCGTTGCTTGCGCCACATATCCCTGGACGACCGCTTCCTTGCCGATGCTTTGCCCGGCGTCGCACGCTTCGATCGCGGCGCCCGGCATCCGAACCCAGTTCAGCTTCTTGCTGTCGGGAACCGCGGCCGCATTTCCCGCTTCCGGCGGGCCGCCCCATTTGCAACCGGTTTTGTTTTTTATCGCCTCGGCCTCGGCCGAGACGATCTCGTTTTTGTGTTTTTGGTTTTCGGGATAGAACCGCGCCACCGCCAGGCCTTCTGCAACTATTTTTTCATTGATGTTCTCGCCATTGTAAAAAACGTATCTCAGCAAACGGCCGTACTGGTCCTTATCCTGGGCATCGGGCTCCAAACGCACGGTTTTAGACAGCACCAGCTCTTCCAGACGCAGGCGCGCGGCATCGAAGCAAGGATAGCCCTTCTCGTCGCTATCAACACCAAGCAAGCGCACATGGTCGCCGCCACTAACGATCAAAGTATCGCCGTCGATGATTTTGGTCACGACCGCCTCGCTCGTTTGCAACGGCGCAGTTTGCGTTAAAGGCGCCGGTAAAATGTTTTTGGACAAACCAAAGCCGGCCAGCACCAATACGATCAACCCCGCGACCAATGCGGAAATTTTTTTCACGGTCAGCTTCATTTGTTTATAAGCGACAAAATACCGGCCGCCTCTTTGGCCGCGTTTTGGCGCCCTTGCGCCACGATCTCGTTCATTTTGAAAAAATCAAACCACTTTAACGGCCGCACCGCGGGCTTGAAGCAAAAATCGCAATATTTTTCCTCGAAACGGCTCAATTCTTTTTCATATATGTCCAACGCCCGAGCCGCCACTTCAAAACGGTTCATCTTTCCCGCAAAATCCGCGGCGTAGCGGTTGACCGAATATATAGAAGAACCGATCACGAATTCCGCGCCCATGGCGCGAACCTCGGCCGCCGGCAAATTGCGCGTCACGCCGCCATCGATGTAAAAATCATTGCCGACTTTTTGCGCCGCGAATACCCCGGGATAGGCCGACGACGCCATCACCGCCCGAACCGGATCGCCTTTGTCCAATATTTCCATCTCGCCCGTAGCCAAGTTGGTCGCGCAACAGGCAAACGAAGTTTTTAAACCCGAAAAATCCTTGCCGGCGCAAAGCTTTTGCAACGACTCTTCGATATATTTGAACGCCGCGTCCGGGCCCTTGGCAAATAGAAACCGGTTCTTTTGCGCGAAGTTCGCCAGTGCGTCGTCGTAAAACTTATGGAGCATGTCCAAGCCGCCGGCAGCGTAAGGCAGACCAATGATCGCGCCGCTGGACGTACCGCAGACAAAGTCTATCTTGACGCCGTTTTTTTCAAGCTCCTCGATGACGCCGATATGCGCCACCCCCAGGGCGCCGCCGCCGCTTAATGCCAATCCGATCTTTTTGCCATTAAACATGGTGTTTTGGATATTATTGCATTCTACCACCCCTGAATTAAAACAAAAACCCGCCAAAGCGGGACCCAACCAGGACTAGAGGATGGCGCGAAAAGAAGAGAGAATTTAATTATCGCGCCATTCTCCAGGCCTTAGCTGCAATTATGCGATCGACCGGTAATTTGGGAAGACCTTCGATAATTTATAAAAAGGTCTTTTCGAAGATGACGCTAAATGCGTCACTGCCCAAATTGCCGGTCGAACCAATATTGATTTTTTTGCAAAAAACTTGGGAAAATGATGGGGACGATTGGGTGGCATCCGGCGCAATATGTTTGTATATACTCACCGGGCTCACCCGCCGAATGGCGTTGGTGGCACTGGTCCGAGGGCGATGCCCAAGGTCCGGTAGCCGCGCCTTCCGGGCTCTCTCTTCTCCATCATTTTCCCAGGTTTATTTTGTTTTCAAACTATTTCCCTAATCTCATCTTACAATTAGATCATAGCACAAATTATATATTTTGTCAAGATTGCCAAATTACGGGTATTAATGTTGATTTAAACACAAAAGCGCCGCAATCGGCGCTGAGAAAAATAAATATTTGCGTAAAAAGAACGAATCCCTTCTACGCCTTTTGACATTCGGGACAATGGAACCCATTGGTGTGGATTACGTCTGTATACGGACCGTGCTTATTGCATACCACCACGTATATCTCTTGAGTACCACCTGTAAGTTTAATTTTCCCAAAGCTTACAAATCTGTCCCAAAAAAGGATTGCTCTCTCTAAGAGCGAGAGAGTAATTTCTTCCTCCCTTCCCGTATAAGAACGGCCGGCCTCGATACTAATTTTCTTCTCAAACATGAAAATCGCTAATTTTATATATTAATTAATAATCATTGTCAAATTTAAAAACTGTGGTTGACTTTTGGCAACGTTGGACGTATATAGAAAGGGTTGCCTACCAAACGGTAGGTAGAATAATCTTTATGGAAAACACCAAACGCAAACAGGAGATCATTGCCGCGGCCCGGGAGCTTTTTGCGAAAAAGGGATACTTCCCCACCTCGATGGACGACATCGCCAAAAGCGTGGGCATCAACAAAGCATCGCTCTATTACTTTTTTGAAGGCAAAGAGCAGATATTCGCGGCCATCGTCGAAGAGGCAATTCTTGAAGCAAAAGATTATTTTGACCGGGAACTGGGAATTTGCAAGCCCGACGCCAAGGCCCTGGGCAACATGATCGACGGCACCATTTCGATCTGCCTCAAAAACGGCATCGTCATCCGGCATGTCGATGTGAAGGTTGCCGATCTGCAACCGATAATCTTCGAGAAGATACTGCCGCTATTAAACGAAATCAAACAGAAGCTGGGTAAAACTCTTGCCTGCTACGGCGTCAAACGCAGCGATCTGGCCGCCGAAGTCCTGGTCAACGCCATCCACGCCTACGTCCTGCAGCGCAAACACGGGATTAAGATCGCGCCTCAAAAAGAATATAGCGAATATCTTGCCTCACTATTCATCAACTAAAAATAAATACCAATCAAACAACATGAACATCTTTACTTTTATAAAACAACACCGGCTCGCGACCTTATTCGTGATCATCGCGGCCGGCCTGGTTTTCATCACGGTCCAAAACCGCCTGGACACAAATGTCCAGGGAACCGGCACGACCGAACTGCCGGCGGTATCCCTGATCACGGCCAAAGATTACCAGGAACAAAAAACCATTGCGATCGAAAACGGCAGCGTGCAATCGTTAAACCAAGCCGACCTTAAGGCTCAGATGACCGCCCAGATCATAGCCGTCAGCACAAAGCTCGGCGACAGCGTCAGCACCGGCCAGGTTTTGCTTCAACTGCAAAACAGCGACATCAAGGCCCAATTGGAACAGGCCCAGGCGCGCCTGGACGAACTCAAAAAGGGGGCCCGGCCCGAAGACCTGGCGCTTTCCCAAACCGCGGCCAACGAAGCGAAATCCGCCCTTATCAACTCGATTGACGACGCTTACGCCAAATCCGACGACGCGATCCACAATCACATCGATAAGTTCTTTGCCAACCCGCGCCAAAGCAACGCCCAATTCATGATCACCGCCAACGTGGGCGCAAGCCAGGTTTCGCTGCAGGCAACCGACACCGCGCTGGCAAAGGTAATTGCCGGACAAAAATACGGCCTGGAAGCGATGTTCGGCTCCTGGCAATCAACCCTGCGAAGCATTAACCAAAGCTCGAGCGATACCGAGATCGAAAGCGCGGTCGCGCTGGCGCAGGCAAATCTGCAAAAACAGATCGATTTTCTCAACGACATGGCGCCGCTGGTCAACGGCCTTTCCAACGACAACGCAACCTACAAACAAATAATCGACGGTTACAAGACCGAATTTTCCGCCGCCCGCTCGACTTTGAACGGCTCGCTGGCCGGCTTGCAGGGAACCGAAACCGCCTGGAGATCGGCCCGCCAGGCGCTGGATTTAAAACTTGCCGGCGCCTCCAACGAACAGATAAGGCAAGCGCAGGCCTCGGTTGACGCTTTGCGCGCAACCTTGGCGAGAACCTCGATCGTCTCCCCGTTGAGCGGCAAGATATCCTATATCAACGGCCGCGTCGGCGAGCTGGCTTCGGCCGGAACGCTGGTTGCCACCGTGGTCAATCCCGGCGGCCTGCAGGTCAAGTCGTACGCCTCGGAATCCGACCTGCCGCAAATATCGATCGGCGACGCCGCGATGATCGACGGGGGTGCTGTCGGCATGGTCAGCGCCGTGTCTCCGGCGGTGGACCCGCAATCGAAAAAAGGCGAAGTGGATATCGTCATCACCAAA
>JALOQL010000090.1 GCA_025453415.1 Minisyncoccota bacterium | reverse complement strand
TCTCATCGACAAATTCAAAACCCTGGCCCCGTTCCTTGGGTTCCAGTTTTATCCAAACATCTCCGTATTGGCCGCGGCCGCCGGATTGTTTGACGAATTTTCCCTGCGCTTCGGAGCTGGTTTTGATAGTTTCTTTATAAGCAACCTGCGGCCGGCCCACGTTGGCCTCAACTTTGAATTCGCGCCGCATGCGGTCCACGATGATGTCCAAATGCAATTCGCCCATGCCGCCGATGATCATCTCGCCGGTCTCCTCGTCGTTCTTGACGCGGAAGGTCGGATCTTCATCGGACAGCTTCTTCAACGCGAAGCCCATCTTTTCCTGGTCCGCCTTGGTCTTGGGTTCGATGCGGATATCGATGACCGGTTCCGGGAAGGTGATCTTTTCCAAAACCAATGGCGCGTTTTCGTCGCAAAGAGTATGACCCGTGGAAGTATTTTTCAAACCGACTGTCGCGGCGATATCGCCGGCATACACGTCTTCGATCTCTTTGCGGTCGTTGGAATACATGCGCACCAAACGTCCTATCCTTTCCCTTTCGCCGGTGGTCGTGTTGTAAACATAAGAACCCTTGGTCAGCTTGCCCGAATAAACGCGGAAGTAGGTCAATGTCCCAACGTACGGGTCAGCCGCTACTTTAAAGGCCAGCGCCGTGAACGGTTCCTCGTCGGTCGGGTGGCGTTCGATCACCGCCTCGGTCTTGGGATCGGTCCCCTGCACCGGGGGCAGATCGAGCGGGCTGGGCAGGTAATGGCAAACGCCGTCCAGCATCAGCTGGACTCCCGTGTTCTTTAGCGAAGAACCAAAGAAAACCGGTACCAGTTTGTTGTTGATGGTGGCAACGCGCAAAACGCGCCGCAGATCCTCCAAGGCGATTTCCTCGCCTCCCAAATATTTATTGAGCAAACCTTCATCCTCGGCCACGATCTTTTCCACCAGTTTGGCGCGCCATTCTTTGGCCGCCTCCGCCAAATCAGCCGGAATCTCCTCTTCGGTCACGTCCTGGCCGTTTTCACCCTTGAAATAGAACGCCTTCATTTTGAGCAGGTCCACTACCCCGCTCAACGCGCTTTCCTCGCCGATCGGAATATTGACCGCTACGGCATTGGGCGTGAGCTTTTTCCAGATCGTGTCCAAGGCGTGTTTGAAATCCGCGCCTGTCCTATCCATTTTATTGATAAAACACATGCGGGGCACTTTGAACTTGTCCGCCTGGCGCCAAACGGTTTCGGACTGGGGCTGCACCCCCGCCACGCCGTCGAAAACCACCACCGCGCCGTCAAGGACGCGCAGCGAGCGCTGGACTTCGGCCGTAAAATCAATATGGCCGGGGGTATCGATGATATTGAAAAGGAATTGGTTGGTCTTCTGCTTGGCCATATATTCGCCCGGAGACCAATAGCAAGTGGTCGCGGCCGAGCAAATGGTGATGCCGCGCTCGCGCTCCTGTTCCATCCAGTCCATGATCGCTTCGCCTTCGTGCACCTCGCCGATCTTGTGGGACAAGCCCGTGTAGAACAAAATACGCTCGGAAGTCGTGGTCTTGCCGGCATCGATATGGGCGATAACTCCGAAGTTGCGATATTTTTCGATTGGACCGAGTCTGGGCATAGTGATTAATGTCAAATGTCAAAACCCAAATGTCAAAAAGAAGATTTCTTTTCTCTTTGAACTTTGGGCTTTGAAATTATTTTGTCATTTGAACTTTGGATTTTGGTTTTTATTTAATGCGGGACAAATTAAAATGCTAAAGGGTTTGGCACACCTTTAGCATTTTAAGTTCTTTGTAAGTCTAGAATTTGAAGTGTGCGAATGCCCGGTTGGCCTCGGCCATGCGGTGCGTGTCTTCCTTTTTCTTGATCGCCACGCCCGTATTGTTGGCCGCGTTTATAAGTTCCTCGGCAAGCTTTTGCGCCATCGGCTGACCCTTCTTCTTGCGCGCCGATTCCAGAAGCCATCTCACGGCGATCGCCAATCCCCTTTCCTTAGCCACCGGTTTGGGCACCTGGTAGGTCGCGCCGCCAATACGCTGGGATTTGACCTCCAGCAACGGCCGGGCATTGTTCAAAGCCAGGTCAAAAATCTCCACCGGATCTTTCTGGGTTTTCTCCTTGATTACCTCAAGCGCGCCGTAGACGATCTTTTTGGAGACCGTTTTCTTGCCCTTCTTCATTATGTGGTTGATGACCTTGGCCACAACGACGTTGTTGTAAACCGGGTCGGGCGCGGGCTCCCTTTTGATGATTTTCTTGCCTGCCATTTGAGTATGTTAGATGTTAAATCCTAGATGTCAAAGTTTATTTGGATTTATTTTATATATTCATTTCCTCAGATCTTGGATCTAGGATTTGACATTTGACATGCATGCTTATTTGCCTTTCTTGACGCCGTACTTGGAACGCTCCTGCTTGCGCTTTTCCACTCCCGCGCAATCCAGCTTGCCGCGCACGATGTGGTACCGCACGCCCGGAAGGTCCTTTACCCTGCCGCCGCGGATCATCACGATCGAATGCTCCTGCAGCTTGTGCCCCTCTCCCGGAATGTAAGCGGTCACTTCCATGCCGTTGGTCAGTTTCACGCGCGCCACCTTGCGGAGCGCCGAATTCGGTTTCTTGGGGGTCGCGGTAAAGACTTTCGTGCAGATGCCGCGTTTCAAAGGCGACATGTAATCGCGGGGCCGGTTCTTTAACGCGTTGAAGCCGAACGTCAATGCCGGCGACTTGCTTTTGTGCACGCGCTTGGGTCTCTTGTGCTTGATTAGTTGATGAATTGTTGCCATAGAATAATGTCAAATATCAAAACAAAAATGCAAAAACTTAAAGACAAAAATAAAAATCTAGGATTGGTTTTATCCCAAACAAAGTATAATTACCACAAACAAAAACAAAAGTCAACCGACAATCAGCCTATCCGCACCCCGGTAATAAGATAGAACAGATAATCAACGATCAGCGATACGTAAGGCAGCAACACCACCAGGAAAATCAGCATGAAGATCAGGTAGTTGCGCTGCAGGAATATCTTGAAATCCTCCTGCGACCGGGGCAGGAACGTGAACAGGATATGCGAACCATCCAGCGGCGGGATGGGCATGAGGTTGAAGATCATCAGGGTCAGGTTGATATTGACCACGATCCCCAACAGGTCGTAAAAATTGGGATTGACCGCCACGGGAAGCATCAGCAATCCGCGCAGGATAAGCCCGAAAACCAGGGCCAGGCCGAAATTCGCCGCCACGCCCGCAACCGCCACCTTGGCCTCGCCGAATTTCTTGTCGCGCAGGTTGAACGGGTTGATCGGCACCGGCTTGGCATAACCGATAATAAATCCGGCGCCGGTCGCGCGCGCGATCAAAAGCATGAAAAGCGGCAGCAAAAACGAGCCGACCAGGTCCAGGTGGCTGATGGGATTAAGCGTCAGGCGGCCGGCAAACTTGGCCGTCGGGTCGCCCAGCGAGTTGGCCACCGCGCCGTGCGCGATCTCGTGGATGACCACCGAAAAAATCAGGGCAATGATCGAGAATATCAATGCTAAAAATTCTGCCATAAGATTAATGATTAATCCGAATGTATATTAGCATACGCGCCAACTCTTGCCAATTTAACTAAAATAGCTTATTATCACTATGTTTCAATATCATCCGACAAATCCATGTCCAAAATTTGCGCAATTTGCGGCAAGCAGGGAATGATGACCTGGTCGCGCGTCCGTCTGAGAGCGACCAAATACAACCCGACCGCCAAAAGGAAGCAATTCCCCAATCTGCAATCGACCACCACGCCCAGCGGCGAAAAAGTCACCGCCTGCACCAAGTGCATCAAGACGATGAGCAAACCCAAAACCAAATAGTGGTTCGGGTCGGCCTTTAATTATCTCAAGCCCGTTGAATACGGGTTTGTTAATTATTTTCAGCGATTTACGATTTAGGATTTTATTGGGCAAAGCCAAATCAAGGTTTTGCAAAACAAAACCTTATGATTTATGATTGAAATGCGTTTATTCTTAAATCATAAATCTTAAATCTGGATTTTTCTTGGATTTAAACGGGTTGTATTACAACGGCAGTATGTGCCCTTGGGGTGGGTACGATCCGGGTTCAATTCCCGGCAGCCCGACAAAAGAAAAACAAAAAAACACCTTGGAAGAGGTGTTTTTTGCCGGCCGGCAATACTGCCCGCCCGTTTCCCAAAAAGTCAATTTTTTATCATTCGCCCGATAACAGGCATTTTGGCAAGCGTTCCCTTTGCAGCTTCAAATTTACTCTTTTGTTTTGCTGCTGCC
>JALOQL010000089.1 GCA_025453415.1 Minisyncoccota bacterium | reverse complement strand
TCGGCAACAAGTTATCGCCGCTGCAATTCGCGATGTCGTTAAAGGTCCAAGAATTAACTCAAATGCCTCAAGAGTGCAAAAATGGGTGGACGCATACAGCCATTTGACAAAATTATCACTGTCTCTAAAATAAAATTACTGGCAGCGCGAAGTTGTATGACGCGACATTTCCAACCGGTATAGTTGCCGGTTGACGCAAGAGCGGGTGTCGTTGGATGACAGCAACACAGCGGGCCTTGGGCGAACCAACGCATAGTCCATCAAAAGGCTGGATAGCAATCCTGGCGATGGCACTGGGAAAGAAGAAATTGCCGCCAGTGGTATGCGTAGAAGGGCTACTTACCCATAAATAGCGCGGGCAAGCTCAGCTATCGAGCGTTTCGGGCCAATAACGAAGTGCCAGTCCGTGCTTCTATATATCAGGGGGAAGCTATGCAATTGTATCGCATCTTCCCCGTAATTTTTAAATTCAAAACCACCGGAAACACCGGTGGTTTTAATTTGATTTGGCGGCCCTAACCGGAGTCGAACCGGTGTTCCTTGGTTGAGAACCAAGTGTCCTAACCACTAGACGATGGGGCCGGAATCCGTAACAAAATTAACAACGATTGGATATTAGCAGAAAATCTATTTTTTTCAATTACCCGCCGTAGAATTACCCGCCGAGGTCGTGGTTGCCGCGACAACCGCCGCGGATATCGCTGCCGGCTTGGCCAGCTTGATTTCCTCATTGGGCGGCAGCTGCGACACGTAAATGACGTACTTTGCCAGATCCTTGAACACCGGAATGGCCGAATATTCCGCGGTGTTGACATTGGGCGATTTGAGCTTGACCAGGACCAAAAACTTGGGCGTGTCGCCCGGGAAAAAACCGATGAAGCTTTGCGTGGTCTTGTCCGAATAGCCGCGCTGGTTGACCCCGATCGTGGACCACGACATCTGCGCCGTGCCGGTCTTGCCCGCGATCGTGTATCCGGGCACTTTGGCGGATTTGCCGAAACCATTATCCACCACGCTGGAAAGCATTTTATCGATCGTCTCCGCAGTCTCCCCGGAAATGACCGGACGGAGCTTTTCCTTGTCGAGGTTTTTTTCGCGGTTGCGCACCACCGACGGCTGGACCAGCGTGCCGCCGTTGGCCAGCGCCGAATAGGCGCGGATGAGCTGGATCGATGTCATCCAAATACCCTGCCCGTAGGAAGCGGTCACGAAATTGATCGGGCGGCCATTGGCAAACTCCAGATTGCTCGAATAGGTTTCGGGCAGATCGATTCCCGTCGGCTCCATTACTCCGAATTTCTTGACATACCGTGAAAACGCTTCGTTCCCCAAACGGCTTTCCGCGAACGCCGCGCCCGTATTGATCGAATGCTCCAGCACATTCGTCATCGTCTGCTGACCGTAGGACCGGTGCGCGTAATTATAGATCGTATTTGGGCCGATTGTCAGCGACCCGGAGTCAAAATACGAAGTCTGCGGCGTCACCTTTCCGTCGTTTAAGGCGCTGGCCATGGTAATGGCCTTAAAAACCGATCCCGGTTCGAACAGATCCTGGCAGGAATTATTCTTGAAAATCTCGATATTTTCGTTGGCAAATTCCCGGTAATTATTAGGATCGAAATTGGGTGACTTCGCCATCGCCAAAATAGCGCCCGTATTCGGATCGGCCACGATCGCCTCGCCATCGATAGCTTCCAGGTCATTGCAAGCTTTTGCGATCATCTGTTCGGCCTGGTATTGGATGTTGTAATCGATGTTCAGAATTATATTTTTACCCGCCGCCAGCTCATCGTCATAATATTCTTCCAAGCCATAACGTCCCTTGCCGTTTTCATCGACAAAACCCGCCAGCTGCGCCGCCACCTTCCCCTGGGGGTAATAACGCAGTTTTTTCTTGGCCGTATACACCCCCTCGATACCGGCATCCTTTATCGCGACAACCTCGGCATCGCCTATTTTTTCCTTGACCATCACGTACAACGCGTCCCGCTCAAACTTTCCCTTCAAGTCCGTTTTATTCAATCCCAAAATACCGGCGACGCGCTCAGCCGCCGTATCTTTATCTTTGACGTTCAATGGCGACGCATAAGCATAGGGAAAATCCTTGTTGATGGCCAGCGGCTCACCCCCGGCAAAAAATATCTCGCCCCGGTTGCCTTTGGGCGCGTCGCCGGAAAACGACTGGATGCCTTGCGCCCATACGCGATAATGCTCGCCCATCGCCACCTGCAGGTAATAGAGCCGGCCGACAACAAGCGCGAACAGCAAAAAAACGGCTGCTAAAACCGAATAGGAGCGCCAAGCGCCGGAAATGCCGTTTGTTTGCCTCTTTTTCGCGATCATTTTCTCTTTACTGTCCGGTTAAATCAAAGCCTCGCGCAAGGCGAGGGTTATCTTTGTCCAAATTTAGTTTTATTTCTTTGCCAATTGCTCCGATGGCGCGTGCACGTACCGCACCGCGGCCACGTCAACCTTCTCGTAATTTCCGGCCTGCGCCGCCGCATACTGGCTGAAATTCGCCAATGAGTTCGATTGCGACAACTTGACCTCAAAGTTATCGTTTTCGACGGTGATCGCGCCGACGTTCTTTTCCAGATCGCCCAAAAGCGTGCTCTGGTGGATGTAATTGCTGATTTGCAGCATCGCCGCGGCAAACATCGCCAGGATCGTGAAAAAAGAATAAGCCCAGAAATTCTTCGTTTCTTTTTTTGAGTTTTGGCACGATCTTCGGTTCATGTGTGGTTAAAAGATTATTTTTTAATGATTGATCTGAGCTTTGCCGAGCGCGCCCGCGGGTTGGCTTCCACTTCCCCGGCCTCGGGCACGATCGGCTTCTTGTTGATGTACCCGGCGCGGCCGTCGTCGGCCCAGGAACGAAAGCGATTCTTCACGATCCTGTCCTCCAGCGAGTGGAAAGTAATTACCGCCAACCGGCCGCCCGGTTTCAGGATGTCGATGGCCTGGTCCAACCCCCAGTCGAGATACCCCAGCTCGCCGTTGACCGCGATCCTCAAGGCCTGGAACAACCTTGCCAATACCGGCATTTTGTCCCCCCTGATGTTTTTGGCAACGATCGCCGCCAGCTGGGCCGTGGTTTCGATTTTTTTCTGGTTCCGAACCCGGTCGATAGCTGCCGCGATCTTTTTTGCCTGCCTCTCTTCCCCGTATTCGTCGATGATCCTTTCCAGGTCCTTCACCGGCCAGCTGATCAACAGCTTTGCGGCCGTCAATTCATTCCTCCGGTCAAATCGCATATCCAGCGGTTCGTCCTTGGAAAAACTGAAACCTTTTTTGCTTTGATCGATATGCCAGGATGAGATCCCCAGGTCGAAAAGCATACCGTCGATCTTCCCCTTCAATTCGGGCGGCACCGCTTCATCCAAATGGGCAAAATTCGCATTTTTCAGTATCAACCGGCCGCCGAAATCATCCGGATTGTTAGCCCGGTAGCTTTCCAGGCTTTCCGCGTCCCAATCCAGCCCGATAACGATGCCTTTGGGCGCCGTCCTCTCCAGTATCGCGCGAGAATGGCCTCCCCTTCCAAACGTGCAATCCACGAAATTTTCGTTTGGCTTGGGATCGAGCGCTTTCAATGTTTCGTTCAGAAGTACGGGAATATGTTCCATCGGTGAAAATGTCAAAATATCAAATTACCAATTTCCAATAAATTATAGAATGCCATAATTTTAAAATTGGACATTCCGTCATTTCAACATTTATTTTGGTATTGGACATTGGAAATTTTGTCATTATGTTTATACTCCCAATTCGTTCAACCTTTCCGCGATATCGCCGGCTTCCTTTTCGGTCTTTTCCTTATACGCCTTCCAGATATCCTCATCCCAAACTTCGATGCGGTTGTACAATCCGGCGATAACCACTTTTTTCTTCAGCCCCGCGTAGTCTTTCAGATAATCGGGCACCAGTATGCGGCCCAAATTGTCAAAATCGACTTCCATCGCGCCCGACAGCATTATCCGGGAAAATCCGCGGGCATCGGCGCGCGACAGCGGCATTTCGCTCAGCTTTTGCGCCAACTTCTCCCATTCGTCGCGGGAATAAAGAAAAAGGCAGTTATCCAAACCGCGGGTGATGACTCCGCCCTTCTTCAATTGCGTACGGAACTTGGGCGGCACGGCCAGCCGTTTCTTGTCGTCGATTGAGTATGTGTATTCACCGATGAACATCCTAGAAAATGTCAAAACTCAAATGTCAAATATCAAAACAAAAACGGTTGAAACCCGACATTAAAGCCTTGAATCGAATCCCCCCACCTTTTCCCACTACCTTCCACTTTTCA
>JALOQL010000011.1 GCA_025453415.1 Minisyncoccota bacterium | reverse complement strand
ACGGATTACAATCCTGCCACCCTGCAAGAATGGCAACCATGAGACTTTAGTCTCCCCTCTTTTTTTTATACGCAACACAAATGAAGTCCGCGGCCCAAATGGCCGCGGTTTGGTCTATAATAAAAGCAATGCCGAGACAAATTCATGTCCCGGCCAATATTTGCATTCGATTCTCAATACAGGCAACCCTATTGCAAAAGAACGCATCCGGCTTCAAGGCCAGAATTTGCTTCAACCTTGAAACCCCATCCCGACGATGATTCTTTCTCTGGCCAATATGGAGATACCACGCCAAGCCGCTGTCGATAGTACCAGCCCGCATCTCTTGCATCTGGGCGCCGCTCAACTCATAGGCATATTGTGCCAAACAAGTCGCTTCAACGTCTGCCGCACGCGTAAGAGCAGTATATGGCCCCAGACCACCGCCAAAAAATACCACATACGCGCCCGGAGCCTCCGAAAGAATATTGGCCCGCTTAAGCATGTCCCAATTTGGCGACATCACCATCGGTTTTCTCCTTCGGGATATTACCGCACGGCAAAACGCCAGAGCATTTTCTGTCTGCACGTCGATGGGCTGGGTTTTGTCGATATAGCCCAGCAGGACATAGTTTTGACCGCCGAGCCACTTTGCCACCTTATCCAAATCCCAAATACCGCTCCCGGTCCGTACAACAAGTTTCTCCCTTTTTTCGTGATAGGATACCATCACGATTGGACCCTCGCCGTAATAACCGACTGGCGCCTCAAAATCGAGCCGCCCCCTTGCTAATCCGAACAACTTCATAGAACCACTCATCCTCAATACCTCCACAAACGCGGCGACTGGCAAAATAATACATATTTTTCGATAATCAGTCAATGGCGCATGAACGCCAAGACTTGAAATCAAGCCGATTTTATTGTAGAGTCACAATTATGATGAAAGAAACACCTAAAAGCACCATCGCTCCGGTTGCTTCGATTAACCCTCCGAAAGTCGGAGAAATCGTTAAAGGAACAGTTATCGTCCAGGAGCGCTCTTCCCTTTATGTGGATTTGGGGGCGGTTGGAACCGGTATTGTGTACGGCAAGGAGTTTTACGAGATCAAAGACCGCTTAAAGGATATAAAGGAAGGCGATCCGATCTCGGCCAAGATAACCAGCCTCGAGAACGAGGAAGGCTATATCGAGCTGTCCGTCAGCGGCGCGACGCGCAAGCTGGTCTGGGACGAGCTAAGGGATATCCAGGAAAATCGCAACCCGGTGAGCATCAAGGTCATGGGCGCCAACAAAGGCGGCTTGATCGCCAAGGTGGCCGGACTGCCGGCATTCTTGCCCGTTTCGCAACTGGCCAGCGCGCACTATCCCAAAGTCATGGGCGGCGATCCGGACAAGATATTGAAAGAACTGCAAAAATTCGTCGGCACCGACCTTTCGGTCCGCATATTGAACCTTAAACCCCGCACCGGCGAGATCATTCTCTCGGAAAAAATGGCGGAAATCGAGGCTCGCGAAGAGCGCCTCAAAAACTACAAAATCGGCCAGGAAGTCATGGGAGATATCACCGGCGTGATGGAATTCGGCATTTTCGTGCGCTTTGGCAGCGATTCGGTCGAAGGCCTGATACCGGTAGCCCAGATCGATGCGGCAAGAGCCGCCAACCTTTCGGAAAACTTCAAGATCGGCGGCAAACTGGCGGCAAAGATCATCGAGATCAGCAACGGCAAGGTATTCCTGTCCCTAAAAGACGAATCTGCGGAATAAACCGGAAATATCGAATCACGAATATCGAAACAATATTTAATTGAATTCAATTTAATTCAATTGGGATCGATTGCATTGATTGTTTTGGATTTCGATATTCGACATTGCGTTTATTTCATTTGACGATGAGAAATTTCTTCAAAAATTTCGCGTATGTCGTTATTTTCATTTTGGCCGTGGCGGCTATTTTCGCATTCACCTCGCCCAAAACCGAGACGCCAAAACAGGTATCGCTCTCACAACTGGTCGCCGACATCAATAGCGCGAACGTCAAAAGCGTCGCCGTCACCGATTCCAGCCTGGAAATAACGTACAACGACAACACCAAAGCCACCGCGGAAAAGGAAACCGACTCGTCGCTTTCCCAGACCCTGGTCAATCTGGGCGCCAACAAGGATGCCCTGGCCAAGATCAGCTTCGAATCCAAGATCGATACCAGCATCTGGTCGTCGCTGATCCCCTTGCTTTTGAGCAGCATCCTGCCGCTGGCGGTCTTTGCCATCATCCTGATGCTCATTTTCCGCCAGGCAAAAGGCAACGCAATGCAGGCTTTCGACTTTACTAAAGCCAAGACCCGGATACTGGGCGGAAATCCCAAGGAAAAAACCACTTTCGCCGATGTTGCCGGCCTCAAGGAAGCCAAGGAGGAATTGCAGGAGATCATCGATTTTCTGAAGAATCCCGACAAATATCTGAAAATGGGTGCCAAGATTCCGCGCGGCGTCCTGCTGATGGGACTGCCCGGAACCGGTAAAACCCTGCTGGCCAAAGCCATCGCCAACGAAGGCAATGTGCCGTTCTTCTCGATCTCCGGTTCGGAATTCATCGAGCTTTTCGTAGGCGTGGGCGCCAGCCGCGTGCGCAGCCTGTTCGAACAGGCGCACAAAGTGGGCCGGGCAATCATTTTCATTGACGAAATCGATTCCATCGGCAAGGTCCGCGGCGTGGGACTGACCGGCGGCCACGAAGAACGCGAACAAACCCTTAATCAAATACTTGCGGAAATGGACGGCATCGAAAGCGGCGAAGGCATTATCGTTTTGGGCGCCACCAACCGGCCTGAATACCTGGACCCGGCGCTGCTGCGTCCGGGAAGGTTTGACCGCCGGATCGTTCTGGATTTGCCCGACTCCAATGACCGCGAGGCGATTCTAAAGATCCACTGCCGCCAAAAACCGCTGGCCAATGACATTAATTTGCGCGAGGTCGCCGAACGGACGCCGGGTTTTTCGGGCGCCGATATCGCCAACGTCGTGAATGAAGCCGCTTTGCTCGCGGCCAAACGCAATAAAACCGAGATCAACCAAACCGAATTATTGGAATCCATCGAAAAAGTGATGCTCGGTCCGGAAAAGAAAAGCCATCTGCTTTCCAAAGACGAGAAAAAGATCGCGGCCTATCATGAATCCGGCCACGCGCTGGTGTCCTCTTCCCTCCCGGGAACGGAACCCGTGCGCAAAATATCGATCATTTCCCGCGGCATGGCCGCCGGCTACACACTGAAAACGCCGACCGAGGAAAAGAAATTGCGTACCAAGGATGATTTCATCTCCGAAATCGCCACTTTGCTGGGAGGCATGACCGCCGAGAACCTGATCTTCGGCAAGACATCGACGGGCGCTTCCAACGACCTGAAGCAGGCTTCCAAAATCGCGCGGAAAATGGTAAAAGAGTATGGGATGTCGCCGCTGGGCCCGATAGTCTTCGGCGAAAAGGAAGAGCTGGCGTTCCTGGGCCAAGAATTCGAAGGCCAGCGCAACTACTCCGAAGCGGTCGCGGCCAAGATCGACGACGAGATCGCCAAGATCATTAAATCCGGCCAGGACTCAGCAACCCAAATATTGACCCAAAAGAAGGACACTCTCGAAAAGATCGCGCTGAGATTGATCGAAAAGGAAACCATCGAAAAAGAAGAATACGAACAATTGGTTGGTATTTCCGCTGTTAAGTAATAGTTTTCCGGGCGCTTAGCTCAGCGGCAGAGCGACTCGTTTACACCGAGTAGGCCAGGGGTCCAAATCCCTTAGCGCCCACCAGGGTGAAGCGCTACCAATATCTTGCAAATTCGTATGATTGTCTGTATCATGTATACATGAGATCAAAGTGGTACGAATCAAAAGATGATGCCGTGAATTTGCGCAAAAAAGGTGTTTCTATCGGCGACATTGAGCGTCGCTTAAGAATACCGCGATCCACTCTCAGCGGTTGGTTCAAAGATATCGAATTAACGAAAGCGCAAAGGGAAAAACTGTTGCAGAGCCGTAATGACGCTCTAGTAAAAGCGCGGAAAAAAGCCGTCGAATGGCACCACGCTCAAAAAGAAGGACGGATGGCAGAAGCACGGCTGCAAGCCCTTGAAACCTTGCAAAATATCGACATAAAACAGAAAGAAATCGTTGAGTTAGCCCTGGCGATGCTGTACATGGGTGAAGGTACAAAAAGAAAAATCGAAGCTTCGATGGGAAGCTCTGATCCGCTGATATTAAAATTTTTTTTGACGGCGATAAAGGTGCTTTATGGCAAAGATCCGAAAAAAATTAAATGCCAGCTCAACTTAAGGGCCGACCAAAATCCTGAAAAAATGAGAATTTTTTGGTCCGAAGAGTTGGGAATCCCGGTTGAAAATTTTGGCTACATTTATTCGGACCGCCGAACTGCCGGAACAAAAACTTATCCAAATTATAAAGGCGTTTGCCAGATCATAGGGGGAGGCGCGGCAATCCAAAGAAAATTAATATACATCAGCGAAATATTTTGCAGGAACACAGTTGAAAAATAAACGGGCAGTTGGCGCAGTGGCAGCGCACTACTTTGACATAGTAGGGGTCACAGGTTCAAATCCTGTACTGCCCACACTTGGACAGACTGACAAGTATCAAGTTTGACTTTAAGCTTAATTTAGTTTATATTTGGAAGTTGTTAGGAGGTCGCCTACTCCGCCAGCCGGCGGATACGGCGCGCCAAGCAAAAATCCAATATTGAAATCATTATTATGGAAAAGCAAATCAAAGACATAAAAGCGGGAGACACCGTAAAGGTTTATCAAAAATACAAGGATAAGGACAATAAGGATAAGGTTCAGATGTTCGAAGGCATGGTGCTTTGCCGCAAGCACGGCAACGAGGCCGGCGCGGCCATCACGGTGCGCAAGATCGTTTCGGGCGTGGGCGTGGAAAAGATCTTCCCCCTGCACTCGCCGATCATCGAAAAGATCGAGGTCGCCAAGAGCGGCAAGACGCGGCGCTCCAAGCTGTATTATCTCCGCACCGCCAAAGGCAGGAAGGCAAGATTGAAACAGGTCACGACAAAACCTGCGCAATCCAAATCCATCGAAGCAACCCCAGCGGCAAAACAAGAAGAAACCAAATAATAATATTCACGGCCCTGCTCTCGCGGGGCCGGTATCGTATCCCCCGCTAACCGCGGGGATCATGCCCGGGTGTCGGAATTGGCAGACGAGCTAGCTTGAGGTGCTAGTGGGTTCACCCCCGTGCGAGTTCAAGTCTCGCCCCGGGCACCACGCTAAGCGTGGTACCAGGGACGCTAAGCGTCCCACCACGAATTTGTTTTATTGTTTTCGAGACACTAAGCGTCTCACCGGGCGCATAGCTCAGCCAGAGCACGGCTCTTATAAAGCCGGGGTCGATGGTTCGAATCCATCTGCGCCCACTAACCTGCCCAGGGAAAAATTATCAAATTCGCCCGCCATGCCTCGGCAAGGCTAAAAGCCGGAGCCGATGGTTCGACCACATTCGATTGATTTCCCACCTAAAAAATGGTACAAACAAGTTGTTGTCCGCAACAGCTTGTTTTGTATTTTGTTTGTAATTTGTTATTTGGAATTAGAAAATTCCGCCGAAACTAGGCAAGGCCCGCCTTCGCTAAAGCTTCGGCGCGGCAACCCTCCGCCGCCAAGGCTATGGAGGGCAAGGGTGGGATGCCAGAGTGGCCGAATGGGATGGTTTCGAAAACCATTATGCCCGCAAGGGTATCGGAGGTTCGACTCCTCCTCCCACCGCAACGCTAAGCGTTGCAATTGGGACGCTAAGCGTCCCGCCTCAAATCGATATTTTATATGCGCGCTAAGCGCGCAACGCAACCAAACCACTATGTCTCTCTTCTCCAAAAAACCCGTCGAAGAACCGCAAAACATCGACGAAGTCCTGGCGCAATTCAAGGAACTGCAGCAGCGGTTCGAAGCGCTTTCCCAAGAAATGAAGGATCTTAAGAAGGAAAACCGCCGCAACATCAGCAAGGTTGCCATGGTCCGATTCAACCCTTTCAACGAGATCGGCTCAAACCAAAGCTTTTCCCTGGCGATGCTCGACGACAACGACCGCGGCGCGGTCGTCACCAGTCTGTTCTCGCGCGAAGGCAACCGAGTCTACGGAAAACCGGTCAGCGAAGGAAATTCGGAATTTAAGCTCACCGAAGAGGAAAAGAAAGTGATTGAGATCGCCCAGAACCGCAATTCCTAAAAAATTACTTAATTTCTTAATTACTTAATAAATGACTAAATTCCAAAATGTCAAAATTAACATATTTAGTCATTCAAGCATTTAGGTATTCATTTAGGAATTAAGTAATTTAGAAATTCAGTAATTCTGTTAAGCCAAATGGCTAATCAATCTAAGCAAAAATCAATCCCCCGTCCTCCGGTAGTGGTAGTGATGGGCCATGTCGACCACGGCAAGACCTCGATTTTGGATTACATTCGCAAGACCCACGTCGCCGACAAGGAATCGGGCGGCATCACCCAGCACATCGGCGCTTCGGTCGCGGATTTCCAGGGAAAGAAAATCACCTTCATCGACACCCCGGGCCATGAGGCGTTTTCGCAGATGCGCCAGCGCGGGGCCAAGATCGCGGATATCGCAATCCTTGTGGTCGCCGCCGAGGAGGGGCTGAAACCCCAGACCAAAGAAGCGATCAATGCTATCAAAAAATCCGGCATCCCGATGATCGTCGCTTTGAACAAGATCGACCTGCCGAGCGCCAACGTCGACAAATCCAAACGCGAGCTGCAAAAAGAGGACATTTTGGTCGAAGACTGGGGCGGCAACACGCCGGCGATCCCGGTATCGGCAAAGACCGGCAAGGGCATTGACGATCTCCTGGAGATGATCCTCCTGGTCGCGGAAATGGAAAATCTGGCCTCGGACCCCGATGCCCCTGCCTCAGGCATCATTATCGAATCATCCCTTGATCATCGGAGGGGGCCCAGCGCCAGCATCCTGCTGCAAGACGGAATCCTGGTCCCGGGCAAGATACTGACCACGGAATCGTCTTTCGGCAGGATCAAAACCCTGGAAGATACCCGCGGCCAGAAGATCGACAAACTGCTCCCCTCCCAACCGGCGATCGCCATCGGTTTTGACATGGTGCCAGTCGTCGGCGAAACTTTCCGCGAGATCGAAAGCCTGGAAGCGGCGCGCGACTACGTGGTAAATCTCCAGCGCCAGGTCAAAAAGAACTTGGCGGCCACGCAGAAAAACGCGCCCGAGCTTAAGGAAGGCCAAAAAAACGTGAATATCGTGCTGAAAGCCGATGTCCTGGGCTCGCTGGAAGTGTTGCGCGAAACGATCAACCAGATCCCGCAAACGGACGTTTTCGCGAACATCCTGGAAGCGAATGCCGGCGAAATCAGCTTGAATGACATCAAAACCGCGCGCGCCGGCGGCAACGCCGTGATTATCGGCTTCCGGGTTAAAACCAACCCGGATGCCAAGGCCATGGCGGAACGCGAAAAGATCCGCATCATGAACTTCGACATCCTTTACGAAATGATCGAATGGATACGCAACTACATGGAAAAGGCGCGGATCCCAAAATACGAACGCAAAGAGCTAGGAAAACTCAGGGTATTGTTGAGCTTCTGGGCCGAGAAATCACGCCAGATCGTCGGCGGCAAGATCGTCGAAGGGACGGTAAAACGCGGGGTCAAGATCGAAGTGCTCCGGCACGATTCGCTTGTCGGCCAGGGCCGGCTGATCAATCTGCAAAAGAACAAAAAGGATATTGACGAAGCTGACAAGGGTGAGGAAGTCGGCATCCTTTACGAAGGGGCGGAAAAGATACAGGAAGGTGACTATCTGGTTTTTTACACCCAAGAAAGAAATGTTTGAAATATCGAATATCGAAATCCGAAACAATAAAACCCAAATTGAATTCAATTGAATTCGATTCGATATTGTTTCGATATTCGAGATTCGACATTGGATTTATTATGACTTCCGACTACCGCGTCGAACAAATTGCCAATCTCATGCAAAAACTTCTCGCCGAAATGATCGAGAAGGATTTTTGCATGGCTCGCGACAAGCTGATTTCAGTGACCAAAGTCTGCCCCAGCGGCAACTTGCAGGAAGCCAAGGTTTATATCAGCGTCCTCCCCGACAAAGAACAAAAAACGGTGATGGAAGACCTTTGGCGCAATGTGGCCTCATTTCAGGAAGCATTGAACAAAAAACTGCGGATGCGGCCGGTACCGAAGATCATCTTCGAATACGATTCCCAGCCCCGGGAAGCCCAGGAAGTGGAAACAATCCTGGAACAAATACACCATCCGAAAAACTCCCGTAAGCAGGATTGAAAAAACGCCCTAAATGTATTAGATTAAGAAATCGGCCGGTTAGCCAAGTAGCAAGGCGACAGTCTGCAAAACTGTTATACATGGGTGCGATTCCCATACCGGCCTCAAGAAAGTGTAGAGTTTAAAGCGAAAAGTTATAAGCAAATTACTGGCTGGTTGCTTTAAATTTTTCGCTTTGCGCTTTACGCTTTTTTTGCCCGAGTGCTGGAATTGGCATACAGACAGCACTTAAAATGCTGCGGAGGAAACTCCATGTGGGTTCAACTCCCACCTCGGGCACATACAAAAAACGCCCTTGATGGGCGTTTTTTATTGGAAAAATCAATATTTACTTTTTCGCCAGAACTTCGACATACGCGTATTTGACGCCGAAGTTCCTTGCCTGCTCGTAGGTCGGGAACCAGATATCGAAATTATAGCTTCCTTTGCTCTGATGCATCCTGTCCTCAACCGTGAACACCTTGGTACCGTACAGTTCGGGAATCCGGATCTCGGTCCCGAACGGCAGGCCGTTGTTGGCCACAATCCCGTCATGCACATAACTGCCGTTGGCGGTGATGAACGGGGTATCATCGGTTTGTTCGACAGTGCTGGAATAGGCGGTTAAAACCACCTTTATCCGGCGCACCGACTCATTTTCCTTGGCGACCGGATGATCCTTGGAACACACGATCGGATCGGATTTGATCTCCAGGAAGTTAGCCCGGGAAAACATCGTTCCACAAAACATCAGCCTCGAAGCCTTGTCGTAAACCGCCACCTTCCGGGAATTGCCCGAAATCTGACTGTTCCATTGAGCCTGTACTGTAGCTATTTGGACTGCCATCAGCAGACCGCTAACGCTCAAAGCGCCGATAAACGCCATTTTCTTAAGAATCCTGCCTTTAAAGCCAATACACATATTTAATTTTTGATCCGCAATAGATGCCTTTCTATGCCGTTAATTATGGTTTTTTGCCCCGCAGAAATGATGCTCTAGCTTAAAATCAGCTTAAATTTGGGGTTTTGGACAAAAAGCCGTATCTTCATTGCGACGTCATCTATTCTATTCCAAAATCCAATTATTGTCAAGGGTAAATCAAGATTAAATCGGTATTTTTTTTGGCCATTTTTTTGCAATTTTGTCAAACAAAAAACGCTCTTACGAAGCGCTTTTTGGATTGTTTCCGTTATTTTTCCTGCCCAATGGCCGCCAGTTCCTCGCCCACGATCTTTTTTTCGTCCCAGGGTACCTTTTTGCCCTGCTCAAGGAACGTCCAGGGCATGCTTCCCTTGCCGGTAAGAATGGCAATATCCTGCGGTCCAGTCCGGGCCACCGCCTGGCGGATCGCCTGCCGGCGGTCAACGATTACCGCCAGCTCGCCGGCAAAGCCGGCCTCTTCGACCCCGCTTTTCACCCCGTCAATGATCTTCTGCGGTTCTTCATCGTAAGGGTCCTCGTTGGTCAGGATTATCGAATTGCAATATTTGGCCGCGATCTTTCCCAAAACCGGCCGCTTCCACTTGTCGCGGCCGCCGCCGCAAGCCCCCAGCAAACAAACCAGCTTGCCGCCCTTCCCTTCTAAATCGTGCCTGAGCGTCGCATACACTTTTTCCAGGGCATTGGGCGTAAACGCAAAATCAACAAACACGCGGGGATTGTCGCTGGCCATCTCCATGCGACCGGGAACCTTGTTGACCGACGCCACCGCCTTGCGGCACACGTCAAGACCGATCCCCTGGGACGCCGCCACTCCGATTGCCGCCAGCGCATTGTAAACATTAAATTCGCCCGGCAAATTCACTTCAAATTCCTGGCCTTCTAGCGTAAAGCGGGACGATTTCAAATCGGTGTGAACATTTTCGGCAATTATCGTTTTTCCGCCGCGGCATTCGCAAGCATGACTTTTTACGCCGTAACAAAACTTGTTTTCGGCGTCAAATTCCAGAAAATATTTGGCATTGTCGTCGTCGCAATTGACGGCATGGAAACCTTTCGCGATTTTGAACAGCTGCTGCTTTGCCTTGCGGTAATTGTCGAACCCGCCATGGCTTTCGATGTGTTCGGGAGTGAGGTTGGTAATGACCGCGCCGGCAAAGTCGATGAAGCGGTGCCGGGATTGTTTTATGCCTTCGGAGGTCACTTCGAGCACCGCGTAGTCGCATTTTGCTTTGGCCGCGCGCGCCAGAACCCTTTGAACCGCCAGCCGGCCAGGCATGGTGTTACCAGTCTTATTGATCTCGACTTCGTCCCCCACCCGGAAAGCGATCGACGACAAAGACGCAACCTTATAACCCGCCTCCCGAAGCACCGCCAAGACGAATTCGATGGTGGTCGACTTGCCGTTGGTACCGGTCACGCCGATCACCTTGATCTTGCGCGACGGAAAACCGTAGCGCACCGCGGCCGCGAAAGCCCAGCCCAGATGGTACCACCCGATAACGAACCCGGGGGTTATTTTTTTGATCGCCGATTTAATTCTATTGATTGCTGCCATGTTCTTTTAAATCGATACTTGGTATTTTACACTAAAATCGACCAAGAATGAAGCTGCCGGCGACCCCTTGCAAAATAACCGGGTTAGTGGTATTATTTAGATTATTGCGTCGTGCAATAATTTATTTTTGCTTAAATATATATAAATAAACATGCCGATAATCAAATCCGCCAAAAAGGCCCTGCGCCAGAACATCAAACGCCGGGCAGAAAACAAGGTCACCAAGCAGAAGATAAAAACCCTGCTTAAAGATACCCGGACGCTTGTTTTGAACAAAAAAACCGATGAGGCCAAAAAAGCCCTGCCGGCGATTTACAAAGCCCTCGACAAAGCGGCCAAGACCGGGATCATCAAGCCCAATACCGCGGCCCGCAACAAATCCAAATTCGCCCTGATGGTAGATAAAGCCTCCAAGTAATCAAATTTCAAAAAAACCTCCCCGAAAGGAGGTTTTTTGGTCTTGGATCATAGCTGGGCGATAAGCAGATCCAACCCAGTTTCCGGGCTTACTTTGCCGGTTTTTACATCCCGGTCAGTCTGCGAAATCCGGCGATAAACCGATTTGAGCTCGCCGATTCCGAAGCGGTGCGCCTGCTGGCTGGTCTTGCGCAAAACATAAGGATGGATTGCCAGCCTTTGCGCCATGTTCGCCCCGCCCGATTCCGAACATGATTTGACCAGCAAAAGATTTTTGAATTGCGTGGCGATCATCGCCAGCAGATACAGCGGATGGTCGCCTTTTGAAATATGCCGTCGGACAAGCTCGATCGCCTGCTTTTTGTCCCTTTGGGCGATCGCATCGACGGTCTGAAAAATATTGGCGTCAACTTCCGGCGCGACGTTGCTCTCGATATCTTGGTCGGTGATTTCCTTGCCCGGATACCGATGCCCAAGTTTTTGGATCTCATTGGCCAAACGCCACATATCGTCGCCGCAACGCCCGACTAAAAAATCGGCGCTTGCCCGGCTGATCGCGTTACCCAGGGAATCGAATTCTTTTATCGCCCAGGCCGCGGCCTTATCCGCTTCCAGGGTCGGAAAATCGAAGATCTGGCCGCTTTTTTTGAACGCCGTCAACAGACGGTCGTTTTTCAAAACGCTCCCCTCCTGGCAAAAAACCAGGGTATGGGCGAAATTTTCCAGGGTCTCCATATTGTCAAGCAGCGCCTCCTTAAAAGCTTTTTCCGAAATCGGATTTTTCACGACAAAGAATTTTTTCTCCTGAAACAGCGACGACTGCCGCAATGCCGAAAAAAAATCCTTTGCCGGCAGTTCCTGCGCATCGACAACGAAAAATTCCTGGCCGCTTTTGCGCTTTTTATATTCGCCGATTATCTCGCCGGTTTTTTTCACCAGACGATAAGTATCCGGACCGTAAAGAAAAATTATCACTCTGAATATCGAATATCGAATATCGAATATCGAAACAATGAAAAAATATCGAATTGGATTCAATTGAATCCAATTGTATTTTATTGTTTCGGATTTCGAGATTCGATATTCGGATTTATTGGTTAACACTAAAATCCCGCTCGACCGCGAGATTAACCAATACGACCGCCTTTATTTGATGATGTTGCGGACCTTTTCGATGATCTCCCCGGGCGTAAAGTGCGCCTTGATCAGGTAATCCGTCGCGCCCAGGCTCAAGCCCTTATCCACATCCTCTTTCTGGCCGAGGTTCGACAGCACGATCACCGGGATCGACGAGATGAAAGGATCTTCCCTTTTTTGCGCCAGTACCCCAAATCCATCAATGCCCGGAAGGATCAGGTCCAGCAGGACCAGGTCGGGTTTCGTGTCCTTGATCTTTTGGATTCCCTGCTCACCGTCAACCGCCTCCACGACATCGTAGCCTTCGTTGGAAAGCTTTTTCACGATCAATTCGCGCAGGAATTTATCGTCTTCGACTATCAAAATTTTTTTTGCCATTGGATTTTCTAATCCGCCGAGCGTCGCGCGGACCGTGACTACAGATATTTCTTTATCTTTTGCACGACCTCCTTGGGGTCAAACTCCGTTTTCACCAGCCAGTCGGTTACGCCGAGCCTTTTAGCCCGCTCAAGCTCCAAGGGCTGACCCGAATTGGAAATAATGATCACCGGAACTTTGGCAAGGTCGGCATCCCTTTTCATTTCCTCCAACACCTCAAACCCTCCCTTCTGGGGCATAATGATGTCCAGCAGAACCAGGTCAGGGCAAGATTCCCTCATCTTTTCCAGGCCTTCCTGGCCGTCCATCGCCAGTATAACGTTGTAGCCCATACTCGCCAGCTTGCGGCTCAGCAACCGGATGATAACCTCCTCGTCCTCGATAAGCAGGATATTTGTATCCATTTCTTTATATTTTAAACTCTTGGCGCAAAAGAAACAAGGCTAGATCGGCAGATTCAACCCATTGTCGTGTCGCATTATTTGGCCACCGGCACGGTAAAGTAGAAAGTTGTCCCCTTGCCTTCCTCGGAAGCGAACCAAACCTTGCCGCCATGCGTTTCGATGATGTTCTTGGCGATGAACAGCCCCAGGCCTGTTCCTTCGGTTTCCGTCTTCAGGGCGTTGGAGCCGCGGAAGTATTTGGTGAAAATGCGGCTTTGCTGGTCCTTGATGATGCCGATGCCCGTATCCCGCACCGAGGTCTGGATCTCGTCGCCCCGGACCAAAACTTCCATGAAGATATCGCCGCCAGCCGGAGTGTATTTGATCGCGTTCTCGATGAAATTGGCGATCGCCAGGCGCATCTTTTCCGGGTCGATCTTAACCTGCGGCAGAGCCTGACCCGGCTTGGCAAAATGCAAGTTGAGGTTTTTCTGCTTCAGGATGTCGGCGTAGTTGCCGACCAAGCCTTCGATCACGACGCCGAAATTTTCCATCCCCAGATTGTAAATGTGGCGGCCTTCCTCGATCCGGGTGACGTTAAGCAGGTCGTTGATCAGATTGATCATCCGTTCGTTGGATTTATAGGTCTTTTCCAAAAAGTCACGCTGCTCATCGTTGATCGGCCCCAGATCCCCGTCCAGAATCATCCGCAGTGTCCATTTGATCGCGGATATCGGCGTGCGCAATTGGTGCGCCGCAATGGAAACAAACTCCGTTTTCATCCTTTCGATGGCTTTTTCGCGGCTGACGTCGTGAACAATGACCAGCGTACCGATCTTTTCCTGGCGGCTGCGCACTTCGAGCGAGCTGATTTCGAAAAATTTGGTCTCGCTCAGAAAAAGCTCCTTGCGCGATATCTGCCGCAGCGCCTGCCCCATCAGGTCGGTAAGCGGCTTGAACGCCGCGACCTTGCTCATCTCGGATATCTTTTTGCCGATACAGCGGCGGATATCGTCCTTGGTCGCGGAAAAATAATTCTCGATCTGGGGATTGGCCAGCGAAAAATAGTCCAGAGAATCGAAAAAAATCAGGCCGTCGGAAAAATTGGTGATGATTGCCAGGGTCTTTTCTTTTTCCGCCTCGGCGCGACGGCGCAAATCTTCCATATCCTCCAGCATGTTCATCAGCGCCACGCGGGAACTTTCGGATTCTTCGATTTTGGCCCGCAATTCGCGCGTCCGGTCGTCAACCTGTTTTTCCAGGGTATCGGCCAGCTCGCGCAATTCCTTGGTCTTGGCCGTGACCTTGATCTCCAGGATGCTTTTGGCCTCTTCCAGCTGGACCTTGACCTCGTTTAATTCCCTGACCTCGGCGTCGCGCCGCTCCTTCAAGCGCACCAGCTCCATGTCGCGGGCGGCGATCTGTCCGCGCAAACTATCGATCTCAGAAGCAAGATCGTCTTTGGCGCTAAGGCTCAGCGGCGGATAGCCCTGATTTCGATTATTGAGGTTGGTTTCCGGGCTCATTGGTTTTGGGCCATACCGGAGGGCGCGTCCTCCGCTTTATTTATCGATGCGCGCAAAAATTCGATCTCTTTTTTAAGCTCGATCATTTTCAACTCCCGGCCGACAGTAATGCGCTGGAATTTTTCCAGGTCCCTGATCTTGGCTTCCAGGTCGTTGGTGCGCCCGGCAATCTTTTCCTCCAGGGTGCGGTTGAGCTTTTCCAATTCGCGTGTCCGCGCCTTGACGCGGATCTCCAACACTGAATTGGCTTCCTCGAGATTAAGCTTGGCCGACTGCAACTCCTTGGTACGATCGGCTACGCGCAATTCCAACTGCTCCTTTTCCCGGTACTCGTTGATGGTGCTCTTTATCAACAGATAGCCAAACCCGCAAAAAAGCGCGAACAGGATGAAAAGCAGCGCTTGCTGCCATATAACTTCAATGAAGAATGGCAGAACCGCCAAAATCGCTCCCATCAGGCCGACGAATATCTCGACCAGGATTACCTTAATGCCGAAAAGTTTTTCGTGCGCCGCCTGGTAGGCCAGGTATCCCAGCAAGGCTATCACCGCATAATCGGCGAAGAGCGAAAAGAAACCGATATAGCCCAGGATTCCGCCAAAAACCGCGCCGACAATATTAAAAAGGAGGTTGGTGATCCCGAAAAGCCCGGCGCTCAGCGCCCAAAACCGCGCCACGTCACGTTTGCCCGCGTCGGCAAAACGCAGGTTCTTCGACAGGTCCGCGAAGGAAAACACCAGCGTCAGAAAAGCGAAGATCGCATATACCCAGAACATCGGTCCGGGCATAAACCACAATGCCATCGGCAAAGCGCCGTTAACCGCAACATCTTTAACCACCAACGGCGTAAAAGAAAGCAAAAAGAAAAAAGTCCAAGCCGCGATCTGCAGGTTTTCCTTACCGCGCCGAGTCTTATCGAAATAATTTTTCGCCGGAAAGTGAAGACAAAAAATGTAGAACCCGGCAAAGAACACCGCCAGCATTGCCATCAGTGCCCGCTGCGCCCAAAGCGCGATCGCGAACGAATTCGCCTGCACCAGATAGGTGGGCGCCAGCGCGCTGGCTGCGTCCAGATCTACCCATAAAAGCACGGCAACGACCCAGAACAGCAGAGACCGGCTGGGACGGGTATAGCGGTTGGCCACGTAGGCCCACAAAACCAGCTCTATCCCGACCGCGTTGATCAAAAACAGGATCAGTTTATCGACCAGCGCGGCAATATTGTAAATACTGGCAATGTCAAAAAAAACCATAGAAATACCAACAATTTCTTATGTTCATTTTAACATCAAAGAGTTGATGTTAAAACAAAGTCGCGTTGCGGCTCGTCGCCGGCGGCCCCAGTCTTTTGATGAGGCTGACAAAACCCAGCTCGCGCAGCGCTTCGGCGGGACGCGGACCAGAAAAATTGCCAAAGGCACATCTTTCGAAAACCGGCCCCACCGGCGCGTCGTCAAGCATGGTCACGATTTTTTTGAACCGCAGAATCGTTGCCTTATTTTCCAAAAGTATCTTTTCCAGGTTCCGGGCGTGGGTCGTGCCGCCCAAGCATGTCTTTTCGCCCGCCTCGCTGGCGGCATAAATGTCTTCCAAATGGTCGCAATTCGCCAAAATCTCCACCGCGCCCTTGGGCCCGATGCCGGGCGCACCGGGAATATTGTCCGACGAGTCGCCGGCCAAAGCCTTCAGGTCGGTGATCTGGCCGGGCATAACCCCGAAAGCTTCCTTCACTTTTTTTGCGTCATAAAGCACCGCGTTCTTGACCCCCCGGTTGATAATAAAAGCCCGGACGTTGCCGCCGACAAGCTGCAGACTGTCATAGTCGCCGGTCAGGATGTAAAAATCGACCTGGCCGCTTTGCGGATCCTTTTTTGCCGCCGCGATGACCGAGGCGATCAGATCATCGGCCTCAAACCCGTCCTGAGAAAAAACCTCCACCCCGAAATCTTGGAGCAAGTGGCGCAGCTTTTCGAATTGCGGGATCAGTGTCTTGGGAGTTTCGGGGCGCTGAGCCTTGTAGTTCTCGAATTCTTTGTGCCGGAAAGTCGGCGCCTTGGTATCAAAACACGCCGCAATGTAATCGGGATGAAAATCTTCCACCGCCTTGAACAGCGCCAGCGCAAATCCGTAGACCGCGCCTGCCGGCGCGCCGTCCTTGCCGGTCAGCATGGGCAAAGCATGGAACGCCCGGTGCACCACCGAGTTGCCGTCGATCACGATGAATACTTTGTTATTAGCCATATTTAGGAATTGATCGTTATCCTCCGCTCCTCCTCCCCGATCACCTCGAATTCCAGACGCAGAACATTGTTGCCAAAAAATTTCCCGGCGATCTTGGGCCATTCGACCGCGACGATATTATCCGGGTCGGCCGTAACCTTTTCGAAATCGAGTTCGGCCAGGTCGGCCGCATCGTCCAAGCGGTAACAGTCGACATGATGGAATTTTTTGAAACCCGACTTGCTCTTTTTTACCGGATAAACCTTGGCGATCACAAAAGTGGGGCTGTTCACGGTTTCCCCGATCCCCAGGCCGCGCGCGAACCCCTGGATGAAATTAGTTTTGCCGGCGCCCAGGTCGCCGGAAAGCGCCAGCACCAGCGCCTGCCCGCTTTTGCGGTCGCGCTTGACGGATCTTGCCAAAAGATTCCCCAATTTTTTTGTCTGTTCGGGATTTTTGGTGACGTAAGTTGTTTTTTGCCAAACCACGTTGGTATTTTTATTTATATTAAAATTGACTTTTGGCCCTCACTGGGATAATTTGAAGAAATCTTTAGCTTTCGCGTCCGCAAAACTACCGGCGCAAACATTATATACATTTTCGCACAAATATGGACGCATCTCAAAAAATAACACAGAAGGTATCCGTCTCTCAAGAGCTCATCGAATCCCTCAAAGCAACTATGGCGGGTCTGCCCGGATTCTCCGCCAAGATCCAGGAACGATTGGGCGACCCGGCCGCAACCGTCACCCAGGTGATCGAGATCATCCTTGCCGGCGCAATTGCCCTGGATACTTCCGATGTGCACCTGGAAGGCCAGGAAACCGACGCTAAGCTGCGCGTCCGCCTGGACGGCGTTCTGCAGGACGCGATGGTCCTGACCCGCAAATCCTACGACGGCCTGCTTTCCCGCATCAAACTGCTGTCGGAAATGAAGCTCAATATCAGCAATAAGCCACAGGACGGCCGCTTTTCCATCCTGGCAGGCACCGACTCGGTCGAAATCCGCGCCTCGGTCCTGCCCACCGAGTACGGCGATTCGGTTGTGATGAGAATTTTAAACCCCAAGAGCCTAATCAGCCTGGATCAGGCGGGGTTGCGCAAAGACCTTTACGACGAATTCATCAAGCAGATAGGACGTCCCAATGGTATGATCATCGTCACCGGCCCGACCGGTTCCGGTAAAACAACCACGCTCTACGCATTCTTGAAACAAATTCAGAATCCCGAAATCAAAATCATCACCATCGAGGATCCGATCGAGTACCATCTGCAAGGCATCTCCCAGACCCAAGTCGAACCCGATAAGGGCTACGATTTCATTTCCGGCCTGCGCGCCATTGTGCGCCAAGACCCGGACGTAATCCTGGTTGGTGAGATCCGCGACCTGGAAACCGCGGATATCGCCCTCCAGGCGGCGCTCACCGGCCACTTGGTGTTCTCCACCCTCCATACCAACGATGCGGCCGGTACGATCGCCCGCCTCATCAGCTTGGGCGCCAAGCCGTTCAATATCGGCCCGGCCCTGAACATGGCCGTGGCCCAGCGCCTGGTGCGCAAGGTTTGCCCGCAGTGCGGCGTCATGGAAGCGCCGACCCCGGAAGAACTGGCCGAGATCAAATCCCTGCTGGACCCGGCCAAGGAATTATTGGCTCAAAAAGGCATTCCTCTGCCGGAATTCGGGACAGAATTCAAGATTCCCCGCGCCAAAGGGTGCGCCCAATGCAACAACACCGGCTTCCACGGCCGTGTGGGCATCTACGAAGCGTTCATCATCGACGACGAGATCCAAAGCTACATCCTGGGCAATCCCACGATTCCTGGCCTGAAAGCCATGGCCCAGAAGAAAGGCATGCTGACCATGTACCAGGACGGCCTGATCAAAGTAGCGCAAGGCACGACCACTTTGGACGAAGTCGGAAGAGTGGCAGAAAAGTAAATTCAATATCAAATATCGAAATCCGAAACAATGAATCCAATTTAATTCAATTAAATCCAATTGAATTCAATTCGATATTGTTTCGACATTTGGATTTCGATATTCGATGTTTGTACTAAAAAAACCCCGAAATCGGGAGTCAAATTGGTTCTGCGCCCAATTTTTGGAATTCCCCGAGGAATAATCCAGCCGCAGCCAGAATACCCGTCGTAAAAAATTCCAGACTCCCAATTTCGAGGCTCTTTATCGAAACTACCTTCAAAAGTGGTAAATTTTCGTTACTCCCGTATTATAGCGCATTTCGTTTTTCTTGTCAAGACCCTACCTCTCCTTGAAGAATGCCGTCCTAAAAACACCCTTTCATCCCGGTATTATTGACGGAAATGCTTTTTTGGTGTAATATTAGGTTACATCACAAAAGATTACTTTTGTGTTAATTTTTTTGTGCAAATATCTCCCTATAATAAATAATACAATCGCATTAAAGCCAAAATTTCACCGTTTCAAAGCTTCGATTTTGAACTTTGAATTTTGAGCTTTGAGCCTACTACAATGTCCGGACATTCCCACGCAAAAACCATCGCCCACGATAAGAACATCGCCGACCAGAAGCGCGGCGCCGCGTTTTCCAAAATGATCCGCCTCATTACCGTGGCGGTCAAGGACGGCGGCCCCAACGCCGACACCAATGCGCGCCTACGCATGGCCCTGGATATGGCCAAAGGCATCAACATGCCCAAGGATAACATCGAGAGGGCGATCGCGCGCGCGTCCGGCGCCGAGGAAGGCGTGGTATTTTCCGATTTCCTGTTCGAGGCCTACGGCCCGGGCAACGTGGCCATTCTCGTCGAAGGCATCACCGACAACAAGAACCGCGCGTTTGCCGACGTCAAAACTATTTTAAACCAGAATGGCGGCAAGCTCGTGGGCGAAGGCGCGATCCGCTGGATGTTCGAGCGCAAAGGCCTGGTGATCATCAAATTGGACGACCAGACCCCGGAAATGAAAAATAAGGAAGCCCTGGAAATGGCAACCATCGAAGCCGGCGCCGACGACATCTACTGGTATGAGAACGTCCTGGAGGTCCACACCTCCCCCGAG
>JALOQL010000088.1 GCA_025453415.1 Minisyncoccota bacterium | reverse complement strand
CGAATAGTTCGCTGTTCTCCAGTATCGGCGTCTCGATCCGGCTGAAATTATAAAAATCCGCGATCTCTTTTGCGGTTTCGTATACCTTCTCGTAATACTTCTGGTCCTCCGGCAGGATATCGTGCATGCCGGTAACCGCCTGAAATTTTAATGCCATAATCTTTTGAATCCGGTCCCGCCGCAGTTTACGAGTCCGTAATTAGATATTTTGTTGATCAATAGGCGTATGTCGGCGTCTCGATCTTGGACAAGTCGCTTATCGGCCACAAACGAAACTCAACCTTGCCGATGATATCCTTCTTGGGCAACACACCCCAATCCTGCGAATCCGACGACGATGGCCGGTTATCGCCCAAGACAAAGTACTCGTTTTCTCCCAGCTTGGAAGCCGGCATATCGGGCGCTCTCAAATCGGCCGGAATATAGGTTTCGTCAAGCACCACGGTCTTGCCGTCGGTTCCCATAATGGTCACTTTACCGTTGGCAATCTCCACGGTTTCGCCCGGCAAACCGATGATCCGCTTGATGAACCGCTTGGTGGTATCCAGGGGATAGAAAAAAACCACCACCTCCCCGCGCTCGGGCGCGCGCAAGCGGTAGGAAAGCTCATTGACGATCAGATAGTCCGCCTCATGAAAGTTTGGCTCCATCGACTGTCCCTGGATCACGAACGGCTGGAACAAAAAGATCCGTATCGGAAAGACGATCGCCAAGGCCAAGATCACGATCTTGGTCACCTCCCAAAGGAATTCGGCAAAGGTTTTGAGGGCGGAAGACATGAAATTTTATAGGATTTTTAAGATAAAACAGTTTGATTATACCAAAAAAAACCGACTTGGGCAAGTCTGGCACAACCTGCTATAATCAATTGAATTATGGCACAAAAAAGCGTACAAAAAACGATTTTGATCGTCGGCCTGGGAAACCCCGGCCAGGATTACTACCACACCCGGCACAGCCTGGGTTTTGCGGTCGCGGACGCTTTTGCCGATAAGAACGGCTTTGGCGGTTTTTCGATGGTCGAGGACAACAGCATGGTCGCCGAAGGCCGGTTTGCCGGTAAAACCGTGATTTTAGCCAAACCGCAAACTTTTATGAACAAATCGGGCCTGGCGGTAAAGCGCTTGGCCAAGCACTATTCCCTTTTCAAAGACAAGGATTTCTCCAATTTGTGGGTGATAAACGACGACCTGGATATCCCGACCAGGAAAATCAAGGTTTCGGTAAACCACGGCGCCGCCGGGCACAAAGGCGCGCAATCGGTCATCGACCAGATAAAAACCAAGAATTTCGTGCGCCTGCGCCTGGGCATCCAGCCGAACACCGAAGCGGCCAAAAAAATTCCCGGCGACAAACTGGTGTTAAAAAAGATCACTCCGGCCGAACAGCTCGAGTTCGACCAAACCATCAAACTGGCCGTTGCCGCCCTGGAAACCGCACTGTCCGATGGCATCGAAAAAGCCATGACCGAGGCCAACCAATAATAAATCAATGTCGGGCCCATTTGAGCTCGACATTATCTTTTCCAATTCTTTTCTTATTTTCCTCGCATTTTTCAGCGAGGTCTCACCTTTAAATACCTTTCCCCTGTAAGTGGCAGTCTTGACCTCGGTAACTTCTCTGTACAGTAGCGTCCCGAGCTTCTTAATTTCTTGCTCAGGAGGTGAATCGGTTGCAATCGTTACTGGTTCGTCAAAGACCGTGACCGTAATTTTTACCATACTCCCCCTTCTTTTTCCCTTATTCCCTTTTTAAATCCCTTCGCGCCGATCCGTGGCGCTTGCACCAAACCCCTAGGGTGCTATTTTTTTTATACTTAGAAAAAGGTCAAAAGTCAATGAATATTTGGAAAAAAATTAGGCGTCCGATCAGTCCCCCTTTTGCCTTTCCATTAAAGTGGAACCGCAGCCACCACATGTTCTATCCTTACATTGGTCGATACTGGTCTTACGACCAGCCCGGGCGCATCGCGAGCAATAAAGTTCCTTACTTCCTTTGCCTTTTTCCTCCTTTCGTTTTTTCTTACCCTGCCGCTTCGCCCACTTCTGGTCGTGAGATCTATTCTTAGGCCCGCCTCGTTTGCTCATAACAACCGACCCCTTCCTTTGTGTTTCTTTCGCCAAATATGGTTTTAATTCTTGAATTTATAGGCCACTCAACCGTCATTAACGGAATTATCCATTTTCCCCTCGTAATAAACATCCCGACACCATCCTGGTAAAGATCTTCTCTTATTGTTATATAAATAATTCCATTTTTTGCAACTTGGGAAATAGTGTATAGTAAAAAAGTAATGGAATACGAGATCTCAAAGATTTCCGAATCCGACATCGAATTTCCCAACTGCCTGCGCACAATTCCTTCGCGGCCCAAGGTGCTTTACGTGCGCGGCAGACTCGATTTGGCCGCGCCCTGCGTCGCGGTCGTGGGCAGCCGCCTGCCTTCGGCCTATGGCAAACAAGCGGTGGCCGATATCGTGGGTACACTTTCCCGCGCCGGGGTTTGCGTCGTCTCGGGCATGGCGCCGGGAGTCGATACCTTGGCCCACCAGACCGCTCTGGAATACGATGGAAAAACCATCGGAGTTGTCGGTACCGGCCTGGACGAAAAATCGTTCTTCCCCAAGCCAAACCTTGACTTGGCGCAAAAAATAGTCGATACTGGCGGCTGTCTCGTCAGCGAGTATCCGGCGGGATATCCGGCGGCAAGATACACCTTCCCCCAACGCAACCGCATCATCGCGGGCCTGTCGCTGGCGGTGCTCGTGGTCGAAGCCAAGGAAAAGTCGGGATCGCTGCTCACCGCCGAATGGGCCAGAAAACAGCACAAGCCGGTCTTTGCCGTTCCCGGCTCCATATATATGGCCAATTCCAAGGGCTGCAATTGGCTCCTGAAAAACGGGGCCAAAGCCTGCGATTCGGCGACGGACATTTTAAACCTGCTGGGTATCGCCCCGGCCGGGAACAATATCGCGGCATCGCAAAATCCGGAAGAGCAAAAAATACTCGACACATTGAAAGACGGTGCCAAAGATATCGACGAGATAATCAAATCCACGCAACTTCCGGCGCAAACCGTGTTGAGCCTGATCCCGGTAATGGAATTGAACAACCTTATCAAAAACATCGAATTCAACACCTACGCTATCAAAACCTCCTAATCAAAGAAAGTTTCGAGAATTGTTTTTTTGGAACCCTGCAGCCGCGACCGGCGGCCACACGAGCAATTTGCCAGCAGGCAAATATGCGTGTTACAAAAAAACAATTCTCGAAAGCTTTTACACCCAACTATGCAGCTTGTTATTGTCGAATCACCCACCAAAGCCAGAACCCTGCAGGGGTTCCTCGGCTCGGACTATAAAATCCTGTCGTCGTTCGGACACGTGCGCGATCTGCCCAAGTCCGCTTTTGGCGTTGACATCGAACACGATTTTACGCCCAAATACACTCTGACCGCCAAAGGCAAGAAAACCGTCAAGGAATTAAAGGAAGAGCTAAAAAAAGCCGACGAGGTTCTGATCAGTACGGATCCGGACCGCGAAGGCGAAGCGATCGCCTGGCATTTGATCGAGGCGTTAAAACTCGATGGTAAAAACGGCAAACCGTATAAAAGGATAGAATTCCACGAGATCACCAAAAGCGCCATCGAGGAAGCACTCAAAAACCCGCGCCAGATTAACGCGCATTTGGTGAACGCCCAGCAGGCGCGCCGCGTTTTGGATCGCATCGTCGGTTACCAGCTTTCCCCCTTTCTCTGGAAAAAAGTGGCCAAGGGGCTTTCGGCCGGCCGCGTGCAATCCGTGGCCGTGCGCCTCATCGCCGAACGCGAGCGCGAGATCGAAGCTTTCAAGCCCGAAGAATACTGGGAAATTGCCGCCACGCTAAAAAACACCAAAAACAAACCTTTCAAAGAATTCGCGGCCAAACTTGCCACAGTCAACGGCAAAACCTTGGACAAACTGGAGATCACCGACGAATCAAAAGCAATCAACATCGCCCGGGACCTCGAAAACGCAAGCTATTCCGTCGCCAACATCGAGAAAAAGGAAACCCACAAAAATCCTTCCGGCCCCTTCACCACTTCGACGTTGCAGCAAGCCGCGTGGCAAAAATTCCATATGACCGCCAAAGCCACCATGGCCGTGGCGCAACAGTTGTACGAAATGGGTCTCATCACCTATCACCGCACCGACTCGCTCAACCTTTCGATCCAATCGTTAACCGCGGCGCAGAGTTCAAAACCCCGGAATTGGCCGCGCAGGAAAAAAACCTTGTCAAACAGCAAGCCAAGCTCTATGAAATGATCTGGCAAAGATTCATTGCCAGCCAAATGTCCCCGGCAATTTTCGATTCGGTCGGCGCCGATATCGCGGCGGCGGGGAAAAACAATACTAATTATGGCTTCAAAGCCAACGGTCAAACCCTGAAATTCGACGGCTACCTTAAAGTCTATCCGGTTAAATTCGAGCAAGTCGATTTGCCGGAAATGGAGATAGCGGAAATCCTGGAATTTATCAAACTGGAACCAAGCCAACACTTCACCAAGCCGCCGGCCCGCTACAACGAAGCCAGCCTCATCAAAGCCTTGGAAGAACAAGGTATCGGAAGGCCGTCAACCTACGCACCGACCATCTCCACCATCCAAACCCGCAATTATATTGAAAAAGACGAAAAAAAGAGCCTGAAACCCACGGAAATGGGCTTAATGGTCAACGATATTTTAGTCGAGCATTTCCCTCAGATCGTGGATATCGGCTTTACCGCCAAAATGGAAGGCGAATTCGACGAGATCGCGGACGGGCAAATGGATTGGGTGAAAATTTTGCGCGATTTTTACACGCCGTTCAAAGAAAATCTGGACGCCAAATACAAGGCGGTGGAAAGCAAAAAAACCGAAGTGGTGACCACCGACAAATTGTGCCCCAAGTGCGGCGCCAATCTGGTCATAAAAATGGGGCGCTTCGGAAAATTCTACGCCTGCCCCAAGTTTCCGGAATGCAAACACACCGAAAACATGGAACCGGCCAAACCGGCATTCGAAGTGGAAATCCCCTGCCCCAAGTGCAAGACCGGGCACGTGGTGGAAAAACGCACCAAAAAACGCAAGATATTCTACGGCTGTTCAACCTACCCGGATTGCGATTTTGCCCTCTGGGATAAACCCACCGGTGCCAAATGCGAAAAATGCAACAGTCTGATAGTGGAAACCAAGCGCAAACAAATAAAGTGTTCAAACAAGGAATGCGAAGAAAACGTAAAACTAAAAACCAAAAACAAAGAATAATCCACTTTTCGGTTTGCATGGGTCTATCCCCCGTGTAATCGCGGGGGTTAGTCCCATGCAAACACTCGAATCTTGATTTTTTGCTTTCTTTAGGTTAATTTACATTCAGAAAAAACAGGAGACTGGTTCAATGGATGATAATGAATTCGTCATCGAAGCATTGAAAAACAGTAAAAACGGCCAAAAGGATGGCCATGGCTTAAATGCAACAGAGATAAAAGGTCTCTTATTGTTCAAAGTCGATTTATGGGATGCCCTAATTAGTCTAAAGAATTCCGGAAGAATTGTTGAAGCTCCAAAAGGTAAAG
>JALOQL010000087.1 GCA_025453415.1 Minisyncoccota bacterium | reverse complement strand
GGCCGGGCTGCCGCCGGTAAAAAACTGGCTCATGAATTGCGGGTATGTGTTCATGTTTGTTTGTTATTTGGTTTTATTTCCTTAGATTCGACCATTTGCTTCCTCCCCGCAAAACGCTTGATCACCTTGATCTCCCGATTGGGCACGATATGAACCGCGCCGCTCTTACCCTGAAGGATGGTTCGGCGCAACGATATCGCCACGACCTTGCCGGTGACGCCGGCGATCTTCACCTTGTCGCCAATGTTGTACTCACCTTCGACGATGATGAACAGTCCGGCGATGAAATCCGTGAGCAAATCTTTTGCCGCCATTCCGACTGCCAATCCCGCCAAACCCAATCCGGCAAGTATGGGCGCCAGATTGAAACCGAATTCCGGAAGCGCCGTGACGATCGCGATGCCCCAGATCAGGGCCGAAAGCGTGTCTTTGAGCGCTTTCACCACGGTGCTCACCCTTCGCCTCTGCTGCTCGCCGATTATATTCTTATACTTAGGCCGGGGTACGTTGTCAAGCGTGGAAAACATCCGCCGCCGCGACAACGCCGCCCGCACCACAGTGTCGGCGATCAGCGCGAAAACAATTATCGAAAGCACGCGAACGCCGTGGTTAAGCGCCCATTCCGACACCGCGTCGTACGCGGCCTTCATGATGAAAGAAAGATCGACAAACATCCTTCTTGGGTTTGATTGTAAATTATTGTAGCACAAAACCGCCTTTCCAGGAAATGAAAAACGCGCCTCTCGGCGCGGTCAGTTTGATAATTATGAGGGCAGGACGGTGAAGCGCGTCGCTGCCCATTGGCGGATTGATTTTTTTGAAATCGCTAGGTGTCGCAGCAATAGACCTCAACGTATGCATTAACCCGGCAAAACCGCTGCACCGTGGCCTGCTCCAGGTCGTGGTCCCGGCTGATCGCTCGCTATCTCTGGTAATCCCCATTATAAGGAAGGGCGGCAAAGCCCTTTTATCGGGGTTATTCCATGGTTACGCGTTAAAACGCGCAAATTGCTTCAGATATCACTGATCGCTCGTTGCCAGTAGGGGTAACTGGATCGGAGCTGTCTCTTAGCGAAGGTCGTTTCCGTATTAACGGAAACTTATCGCTGACTGTCTCTTCCGCCAACCATTTAATAACGACTATCTTAAAATAAGTCAATATCCTGTTACAAAAGGTAGTTTTTCAGCTCCCGGCGCGCCGCGCGGTAATCGGGAACCGCCACCGCCACCAAATCCCAGAAGCGCGCCGAATGGTTTAGCTCCCGCAGGTGGCACATTTCGTGCACCACCACGTAATCAGCCAAACGCTCGGGCAAAAACGCCACCCGGTAATTGAAATTGAGGTTGCCCTTGCGCGAACAGCTGCCCCAACGGGTTTTGGTGTCGCGGATGGCGACGCGCCCGAAATCCACGGCGTATACCGTCCGGAATTTCGAAAGCTTCTCCAGAATGACTTTCCGGGCGGTTTCGGCATTACGTTCGTAATCCGCGCGCGTACCCGCGCCGATCTGCCGCCGGTTTTTGAGTTGGCTGATCTTTTTTAAAACCCACCCGGATTTATCGCGCAGGAATTTTTCCACGTCCCGGTCGGCCAGAAACCGCGGCTTGGTCGCAAAAACCACGCCACCCGGCTTGATGGTTATCCGCAGATTGCGCGCCCGCGGATTGGTAATGAGGCAATAGGCAATTTTTTGCCCGTTGAGAATGATTTCCTTTTCCATCGACTATCGGTTATCTCCCGACCCATGAAGAACTCCGCGGTCTTTGCGCGACGCCAGTTTTTCAAGATTTTGCCGCGCGATAACATCCAGGTCCAAACCGAACTCCGAAGCCACATTGGCGATGTACCACAAAACATCGCCCAACTCTTTGGAGATGGCTTCGACTTCTTCGGCGGTCGCCTCCCGGCGGCCGTCCCGCACGATGCGCTTCACCTTTTCCGCCACTTCGCCCGCCTCGCCGCACAAGCCCAGGGCCGGATAGGCAAAATTCTTTCCGGCTCCGTTATACATGGCCGTGGCCCGCGCCTGTTTTTGGTATGCGTTGAAATCCATAAAATTAGCTATTAAGTAGTAAGCTAGAAAGCTTATAAGTCATTTATAATAAAAATCCTCGCAAATACAACCTTTTACCAAAGCTAGCTTTCTAACTTTCTAGCTATTCTCGCTGGATTCGCTTTCTAGCTAATCATAATGCGGGGACGGAAACCGGCCGAAAGCACCGAGTGCTTGAAGTCCGCGACCTTCATCAAAAAATTAAGCGACCCGATTTGCGAGATCTTGCCAGAAATCGCGCCGTCCCGGTCGACCAGCCACAGGCAGATCTTTTCCACTTCCAGCGGCTGGCCTTCCAAATCGAGCTGGCCATGGTTGGCCTGCAAATATTTTGCCGCGTGGATCGCCTGATCGATGGCATAGTTGGGCGCCTCGATGGCGCCGAATTTCACGAAATACAGCGTGCCGTCCTTGTACAGATCGAGCTTGTTGACGCGGTACTTGGAGTCGATCCGGGCAATGGCCTTGCGGCAATCCGTGAACCCCGAAGAAGCGAACGAAGCGACAAAATCATCGATATCTTTGGCATCATTGGACGCGCCCTTCTGCGCCGGAATGGAATCAGCCTCGCGCCGCAGCGAATTCACGAACGACGGGTTATAACGGTACCATTTGCCGTCGATGAGCGCGGTCCGCTCCTCGCTGTCAGAAAAATCGATGAGCGCCTTCAGGCTTTTGGACCGCTCATGTCCCTCCGGATCGTAGACCCGCACTTTGATATCGTTGATCTGCTCGATCAGGTTGATATTTTGCAAGTTGAAGAAATTCTGAAGGGACTTCTTGTCGAGCGCGCACTTCTCGGAAAGGTTGCCGTAGGCCCCCTGCACGTAGAACGAATACTGGCAGTTTTCGTTGGCCACCAAAACCACCTTGCTGTGCTCTTCGCTTCCCAAAGTCTGCACCAGTTTGGCGTCCAAGTATTTCAATTTCATCGCGTCACGCACCGCCACTACTTTGGGCAGCTCCATGCGCAACGGCTGGGCCAGGACCTCCTCGATTTTTTTGCAAAACAACGGCAGCTGGTCGGGCGCGAGATTCATCGAAAATTGCACCGCGGTGCCGAAATTCGCTTCCGTTCCCCACACCGTCGGATCAATCGTCGCGGCGCGGATGAAATCCAGCGATTCGCCGCTGTCGAATTCGATGCGGTTTCCCAACTGGTAGCTGGAAGTCACGCGGTTGCGCCGCGATTTGAAGAATTTGGAATTCTTTATCTTCACCCGGTCGGCGGCGATGCGGCAGGCCATGTTGATGCCAAAATCCGGGTCGCAGTAATTTTTGATCTGCATATAGGTGCGGCCAAGCGCCACCGCGTAGCAGAAGTCGTCGTTATATATGAAGAAGGCGGCGCAATAGCTGATGTTTTTGGGCGACTCGATACCGTCCAAAAAATCGCGGTAAGTTTTTACCCACCAAATATCGGAACCGTCCGGGTCGCGCGAATACAAAAATTCCAGCACGCATCCATCGGCCTCCACCTTCTTGGCCATCTCCACGCCCTCGGCGCGCAGTTTTTCGATGAGCTCGAACCGTTTTTCCGGTAATATCTTGTACAGATTGTATTTTGCCATTTGTATTGCTTAAAAAAATAAAAGCGGGCCACTCACCCGCTGTTATTTTAGACCATTTCCCCAAACCTTTCAAAACCCCTCGAAGCTACCGCCCGCAATATGGGAATCACCGTACCTCGCTAAGCTATATTGTTATACCCAATTTATCAATCTCGCTCTTGATCCAGTTCTCGGCCGCCGCCTCGTCCTTTTCTATCGCCATTCCCACCCCCTGTTTGGCAATTTCCAGTAAAGATTTTGACAATTTTCTATCGTTAAAAGACTTCTCAATAAGGGCTTTTATCTCTTTTTGTTTATCATCTTTTAAAAGCGGGATTAGCGTCGCTTTCACTTGATCCGGTCGCCAATGATTAATAATGGAACCGCCCGCATCGCGATCAATTTGTTTTTGAACAATCACTGAATTTAAAACCAGCGTAAGATATTCCGGTAAAAGCTGCTTATTCTCAATTTTTAAACTCAAAATCCCCCCGGAAACAACCATTTTCCGCGGCTCAACATTTAAATGGAAAGCAATCCCGGGCGTTGCGTCTTTTGAAAGCAAAATGTCGCCGCTTTTGGGCTGATATTTTTTAAGCTCGGTATATAGTTCTTCGGAAATAAATTGCTGGTTGTTGTCGGAAAGCTCAAATTTTGAAATATTGCCTTTGGAAGCGAATTTCATTGATGCACTTGAATCAACTGCTATGGTGCATCTCAGATTGGTTTCTTCTTCAAATTGCTTGATGAATCCGTCCCTTTCAATCGTGAACCGCACCTGTTCGGAACCCGGCGTGATCGTGAACTC
>JALOQL010000010.1 GCA_025453415.1 Minisyncoccota bacterium | reverse complement strand
GCAGTGACTTAAAACCATACTTTAACTATGTAATTCGAAACCCGCTAATAAAAACAATAACAGTGCGGGAACTATTGAAAAATGTTCGGTTTAGGTACGATCTGAAATATCTGTGTTCAGCAAAAAGCACTTCCCTAATTTACTATTTGCGCGAAAACCAGTTCGATCCCTTAAAAAATTGAAACAGAATTGCAGCCGATCAAAAAAGCGGCTGCCATTTTATAATTGATTTTTTTTGCTGCCTAAAGAGATGGAACTCAAGAAAAAACTTGCGTATCTACGAATAAAAGGGGGCATAATGCCTTTTTTTGTTTGGTTTGACAGCGAAAGATACGGTTTGTTACAATTAAAACACTCAAAAAGAAATCAAATATGCCAAAAAAAGAAGAAAAGGAACCGATCAAAATCCAAAAAAACGAATACAAGGAATTGGTTGATTTTTTAGCGGTCAAGTTTGATAAAATCGATGAAAGATTTAATATAATCGATGAAAAATTTAATGAAATCAATAATAAACTTGATCGAAAAGCCGATAAATCGGAAATGAAAACTATTATGGAGAGAACGATCCGGATAGAAAATAAAATCGATGATTACCGCGCCGAACAAATCGGGATAAAGCGTCAAGTTGGTCTCCACGAGAAAAAGCTGGCATCGATCTGATCAGCGAGAGATTTGAATTTAAAATAAGGTAGGAAATGGCTTATAAAACCAAGAAGAAGCTCGAAGCCGGCGGCGCGAAAGTGGAACTCAAATAGGAATTCAAAGTATATACTTAAGTATATACATATGTATATACTTCGAACAAAGAAGGGTGAAAGCCCTTTTTTGTTTTACGTTGACGCAGAGCCAGGAAATGAGGTATATAATTTAATTCCATAGTTAAACCGATCGTGGAGGTAAGGTTTTGGCTCAGTTGACAATTAAGGAGTATTGGTTTCTTATAAAGGCGATCAGGTGCTGTCGGATAATGTTCATCACGTATGTCGTGGAGGAGAAAAACGACTGCGTTCAAGAATTGCTTTCTCGCAGCACAGAGATTGGGACGAAAAGGCCGTCCCCGAATTCCATCATAATATATCGGCGAAAGCCTTTTATTTTTTTACGATGTCCTATTGACAAATTTATGTGTTTGATGCATGATTCTTGCTTGTTAGGCTATAATAAAAATCTATGTTCGCAATTGCCAAAAGACCTAATTTCCGCTTTGTCGCCAAACTGTCGTTTCTGGTGGGATTCACCTATTGCGCTATATTGGTGCTTTTTGCCCTTGTGTTGCCGCTGGGTGCCATCCTGGACGAGCTGGGCGTGATGTACCAGGCCAATCCGCTCAATGGCGACAATTATACCTTTTTAGGGTTTGTCGTTCTCATGATCCAGGCAACAGTTATTTTGATGGTTGTTTACTCGGGGCTTGGGGTAAGTCTTTCCGGGCTGCTTTTCGGGGTTTTCGGCCTGCGCTCGGACAAGAGCAAGGTGGCGAAGACCGGCATCGCGCTATCCCTGATCGGATTGGTAATAACTTTGTTTATCCTGGCCTATTATCGGACGATTTAGGTTTGTAATCCCCGTGAAATCAAGCGCGCTAAAGCGCGTTTTTGGTTATGCTCGGGCGACCCTTGACACGGTTTTGGGAATTTGCTAATCTATCTTTGTTAAGATGTTGACCAAAGACATATCAAAAAAACAAAAACGAAGCGCATAGTTTTCTGCAAGCGATTCGCTTTCGGAAAACTGCTTCAATGCAGTTTTTTTGTTGGCCGATTTTCAGAAGGGTAAGAACTTCTAAAATTGAATAGTCAGTTATTTACTAAATGGAACTTACATCGAGTCCATTAGTAATTCCAAAGTCTTTCAAATTACAATTAATAATGAGGGTGGCGTCCATTGCGGGGCGTCGGCCTTCGAAGTTATTAATTGCTAGCCAAGGTAACGTTTATAAGCAGATGGTGGATGCCTTGAGACTGGTAGGCGATGAAGGACGCAGCCTGTCTGCGATAAGCTCTGGGGAGGTGACAAGCAACCTTTGAACCAGAGATCTCCGAATGGGGAAACCCTATCCGGCGTTGAACCGGATAACTCGTTGACGCAAGTCACGAGAGCGAACCTGCGGAAGGGAAACATCTCAGTACGCAGAGGAAAAGAAAACAATGTGCCTTCTGGCACGACATTCTCTTAGTAGCGGCGAGCGAAAAGAGAGGAGCTCAAAACCGTTTGTATTTCTCTTGTGCCCACAACGATTTGCGGGTACGAGTGAAATACAAGCGGTGGTCATAAGGTAAGGATATCTCAAGTTCGTCTTGAGCAGAGCAAATCAATATGTAATTTGGTTAGCCCAACTACCCTGGAAAGGGAGGCCATAGCGGGTAATAGCCCCGTAAGCGAAAACCATTACAAGCTTTGAATCTTTATTCTTGAGTACCTCGGGAAACGACAGTCCTGAGGGAATTCGGCGGGACTATACCGCCAAAGCTAAATACTAACCAGTCATCGATAGTGAACAAGTACCGCGAGGGAAAGGTGAAAAGTAGGGGGGTGACCCCGGTGAAATAGTTTCTGAAACCATCATGCTTACAAAGACTCGGAGCTCCGCCGCAAGGCGGGGTGACGGGGTGCTTTTTGTAGAACGAGCCAACGAGTTTAATTCTTCAGTTAGTCTAAGCGTCTCTGACGCGAAGGCATAGGGAAACCAAGTCTTAATAGGGCGCATCCCGCAAGGGGTACTGAAGGGTTAAGACCCGAAGCCAAGGCGAGCTTGCCATGACCAGGTTGAATCCTCCCGAAAGGGAGGAGGAGGACCGAACCGGTTGACTGTGCAAAATCTTCGGATGAGTTGTGGTAAGAAGTGAAAAGCTAATCGAGCTTGGTAATAGCTGGTTCTCTCCGATATAACTTTAGGGTTAGCGTCCTGTGTATTGGCCCGGAGGTAGAGCACTGAAAGAAATAACGTGGCGAAAGTCAGTTATTTCTATCAAACTCCGAATGCCGGAACCATTGCAGGGCAGTAAGACTACGAGCGCTAAGGTCCGTGGTCGTAAGGGGAAAAGCCCAGATCTTCATCTAAGGTCCCTAAATTAAGCTAAGTGCAAAACAAGGAAGTGAGATTCCTCAGATAGCTAGGAGGTTAGCTCAGAAGCAGCTATCCTTTAAAAAGTGCGTAACAGCTTACTAGCTAAGGAGTTTTGCGCCGTAGATTCACGGGGCTCAAGCTTAATACCGAAGATAAGGATTTACCGCGTTTACGCGGTAAGTGGTAGGAGAGCGTTCCCATTGCTGTGAAGTCGAACCGTGAGGTTCGGTGGAGCGTTGGGAAGTGAGAATGTTGGCATTAGTAACCGCAATGCATGTGAGATCCATGCACACCGAAAATCCAAGGTTTCCTTGACAATGGTGATCAGTCAAGGGTGAGGCGGTCCTAAGGCACAGCCGAGAGGCGAAGCTGATGGACAACAGGTTAATATTCCTGTCCTCCCGTTTCTTGCCGAGAAAGTGACGGAGCTTAGTATTCCGGGCGGGTTATTGGATTCCCGTTGGCAACGTGAGCCGCAAGGCAAGCGTTGTCGAAATGTTCCCCGCGAGGGGGATAGATCCGGACGAGCAAGCTTCCCAGAAAAACCTTTTTAGGGCTATCAAGAGATGGGATCCGTACCGTAAACCGACACAGGTGGATTGGCGTTAAATTGCCAAGGTGAACGGATGAAAGTTCGTGAAGGAACTAGGCAAACAAATAGGCGTAACTTCGGGATATGCCTTTCCTCCAAGCGCAAGCGAGGAGGACGCAGCGAAGGATTCTCAGGCGACTGTTTACCAAAAACACAGGTCCCTGCTAAACTCGTAAGAGGATGTATAGGGGCTGAGACCTGACCAGTGCCCGTGTGTTAAAGCTGGCGGTCGTACTGTCGCAAGATTGTACGGCTAACCGGTCTAAGCTACGGGTGAACGTCCGCGGTAACTCTGACCGTGTTAAAGTAGCGTAGTCCCTTGTCGCGTAAGTTGCGACCCGCATGAAAGGTATAACGATCTGAGAACTGTCTCCACGAATTATCCGGTGAAAATGTAATGTAAGTGAAGATACTTACTACCTGCGGCTAGACGGAAAGACCCCGGAAGCTTTACTGTAGGGTGATATTGGGTTTTGAGTTTTAATGCGTAGCGTAGTGGTGAGGATTTGAGGTCTCGTTTTCGGACGGGGCTGATCCGACAATGAAACAGCCATCTTTAAAATTCATCATCCTAATCTGAAAAGTGACAGTGTCACTCGGGCAGTTTAAGTGGGGCGCTTGCCTCCTAAAATGTAACGGAGGCGTTTAAAGGTCAGCTAAGCACGGATGGAAATCGTGCATGTCGCGTAAAGGCAAAAGCTGGCTTAACTGCAAGGCGGGTATGCCGCGCAGGAGCGAAAGCTGAACTTAGTGAACCGATGCTGGTTATTAGAATCGGCAGAGATCATCAAACAAAAGTTACTCCGGGGATAACAGGCTAGTACGACCCACGAGTCCATATCAACGGTCGTGTTCGGCACCTCGATGTCGGCTCATCATAGCGCGGGGGTGGAGAAGCTCCCAAGCGTCCGGCTGTTCGCCGGTTAAAATGGTACGTGAGCTGGGTTCAGACCGTCGCGAGACAGGTCGGTCCCTATCTACCGCAGGCGTTAGAGTCTTGAGGAGAGTCGTCCCTAGTACGAGAGGACCGGGATGAACTGACCTCTGGTGTACCAGTTGTTCCGCCAGGAGCACTGCTGGGTAGCTAAGTCGGGAACGGATAAGAGCTGAAAGCATCTAAGCTCGAAGCCAACTCCAAGATTATGACTCTTAGCATCCTTCTAGACTAGGAGGTTGATAGGCTGCAGGTGTAAGCGTGGCAACACGTTCAGCCGAGCAGTACTAATATGCGATCAAACGCCTTGACTAGCAATTAATGACTTTGAACGTAGTTTGCGGGAAGTATTTGGAATTAAATAACTGACAAAAAATTAAAATCGCGTTCAGCGTAAGGAAGCTATGCCGAGAGTGCTCCACCTGTTCCCATCTCGAACACAGAAGTGAAATCTCTCATGGCCGATGATAGTCCGCAAGGGCGAAAGTAGGTAGCTTTCTTACATTGAACGCGATTTTTCGTTTAAGCGGCGCGTATAAACAAAAACAGCCGCCGCGCGGTTCGTTTTCGTTGCAAAAATATATTTAGAGGGGACCTTTTTACGAAGGAATGGCAGTCTTGGTATCAACTATGGCGTCGAGATTTGGTAGAGAATCGCTCAGGTCGTTGAGAGAAATCTGTCTTGGCGACATCTTCTCTGGGTCGGCGGGTATTGTGTCGCACACCAATATGTCCGAAGGTTTTATCACAATCGGAGTGATTGTGTCAGCCTTCATTTTCTCAAGTAGTGCGACTGCTTCCCGGGCTCTTACTAGCGGAGCGAGATAAAGATTCATTAGTGAAGCTTCCAATTCCGTTGCGACCAGCTTTCTTTGGTTTACCAACTCACTGGAAACTTCGACGACACCGCGAGAGGAAATAAATTTCACAACAACGATACCACCATTGCAAACGCAATACATCGTATTCTCGTCGGATGGATTCCGCATGGCATAAGTACATCCGTAACGAAGAGAATCGTGTCTCAGGTCCCCTCTAATCAGGCTGAATAGGTTCTTAATGAACAGATCCCTGACGCTGTTCTTTTCCCCAGTCAATTCTGGGAGGTCGCGCATGTTGATTTCCGAATGGTATGGTAACAAAACCTGTCGCCTCCTGTCTGCGATTTAATGTTTTATTAATATTATATTTTTAAAAAAATTATTGCAAATTTCAGATTAAAAAAACAAAAACCGCGCGATGCGGTTTTTGTTTTTCGCAATCATGGATTAATACTCGCCGTCGCCTTGGTCTTCGCGATCGTCGCTGTCGGAATCGTCGGCGTCGGCAATCTGCATATCGTCATCCTCGGCGTCGTCGTTTTCATCCGTATTGTCGTCGTCGTAATTTTCCATCTCCTGGGCGGCAATGGCGGTTCTAATTGTGTCGTCAATCATTATCGATTTCCACGGCAAACCACAAACGCTTGCCGTAAAATTTAAAAACAAATAATAAGATGTTCCCGCGCGCTGTTTTAGCCTTTGGGAAATCCCGACCTTTTTAGTGCGGCGTCAACTTACGCTTCAGAAAGTTTTTGAGAAATTTTCACAAAATTTCGCAAAAATTTTCTTAACACATTTTCTCATATTAATTATTTAGCAATCTTTGTCAATAGGTCCGGCGGGGAGTTTATCCACAGTTTTCGGCTTCATTTTTTTTGCGTGTCGGAAATGCTTAAAAATAATTCATAAAAAAGCGAATTTTTGCCGTTGCACTGGAAAAATCATTGATATCTGTTATATTTTATTATTGGAGCAAAGGCGAAATGCAGACATCATTAACGCGCAGTATCGGATCGATCCTGATAGTCGGGGCACTGGCCGCCGCGATCGCGGTTTTCAATTTGCCATTTTTCAATGAGAGCCTGCGCAATAGCTTCTATTCGGCGGCGGCGCCGTTGCAGCGGGGCGTTTGGGTGGCGGGGGCGCAAGCGAGCGGATTTTTCTCGTCATTCGCGCGCGCCAATACCGCGGGGGTCGAGAATGAAAATCTCAGGAAACGGGTTACCGAACTGACGGCGCGGGCGGCGCTAATGGAAGAAGTGAAAAGGGAGAATGATTTTTTGCGCCAAAGCCTAAATCTTGATCTGGGCAAGGAATACGACCTGAAGATGGCCGACATTATCGGCAAGCTGGTTTCCGAGGACCGCCTGCTGATAAACAAGGGATCCCGCGACCTGGTCGAGGCCGGGATGCCGGTGATCACTTCCGAAAAGGCGGCGGTGGGCAAGGTTTCGAAAGTCTACGACAATTTTTCGGAGGTTGAATTGATAACCGGCAAAAGCTTTTCGTTCGATGTGAAAATCGGCGATGCGGGAGTGGACGGACTGGCCCGCGGGCGCGGCGAAATGAGCGCGGGCGTGGATCTGGTTCCCAAAGACAAGGAGATCAGGGGCGGCGATGTTGTCACGACCAGCCGCATGGGCGGGATATTTCCGGCCGGATTGGTGGTGGGCAGGGTGAAGGATGTCACGAAGAACGACGTGGAAACGTTCCAGTCGGCATCGATCGAGCTGGCGTTCGGTATCGGTACCGCCAGCCGGGTGTTTATCGCCAACGAAAAATATCCAGGCATTTTGCAGGCAGCGCTGCCGGAGGCAAAGAAAAAATGAGCCGCAAGAGCCTGGTGATAATACTGACGCTTGTATTTCTGGCACTGGCGCAAATCAGCTTTGCGCCGCATTTTATCGTTGGTTGGTGGTTTGCCTGGTTCAATCTGATCGATGTGCCGGTGTTGGTTGTGGCGCTTTTAGAAAAAAGGAAAAACAACCTGGGATGGGCGGCCGCGTTTCTGGGCGGGATAATCCTGGATATGTATTCGGCGCACTTCGGCATGTGGCTGGCGATCATGGTCGGGTCGGTCGCGTTCATCAAGTTTATACTGAAAAAATATGTTTCGATTCCTTCATTTTGGTAAAAATTCGGGCCGGATAGTTTTGGACAGGCGTGCCGATATCGAGCCGCATGAGATCTTTTATGACCGGTTAGCAAAGTCGCACGAAGAAGAATCCAATATCGGCGAAAAAAAGATCGAGATTTCCATTTCGGAACGATCGTTGCGGCTGCCGTTTGTGGCCGCTTGTTTGTTTTTCGCGTTGGCGGTCCTGCGGGTGGCAACCATCCAAGCGTTCGACGGCAGGGAATACGCGGCGCAGGCGGCGCAGAACAAATACTTGTTCCACCGGGTGCAATCCGACCGCGGCATTATTTATGACGTGAATTTCAAGCCGCTGGTCGAAAACCTTTCCACTTTCGACCTTGTTTGCGACGGAGTGCGCATGCCCAAGGCGGCGGCGGAAAGAAGGCTGCTGATCGGCGGTCTTTCGGCGGTCACGGGCGTGGACGCCTTCGATCTGGCAAGATCGATCGAGGCGGGCAAGACGCCACTGATCGAAAGCCTGGAGCACCAGGCGCTCATTGTGCTTGAGGCGCGCATCGCCGACTTTCCGGGGTGCCAGATATCCAAGCGGGCCATTCGCAATTATGCCAAGGACGCGGGTTTGGCCCAGCTTCTGGGATACATGGGCAAGATTGAGCCGGACGAATGGAAGCCCGCGGCCGATGTTTATTCCATCAACGATTATGTCGGCCGGGCCGGGCTCGAAAAAACATATGAAAATGTTTTGCGCAAAGATCCAGGCAAACTAAGGATAGAGCGCGACGCCAAAGGCAATATCATTTCGCAGGATGTGGCGGTCAGTCCCGAATCGGGCGATAGCGTCCAGCTTTGGCTGGATCTGGATCTGCAAAAAAAACTTTACGGCTCAATGAAGGCCCAACTGGCCAATCTTGGGCTGAAGCGGGGTGCGGCCATTGCCATGGATCCGAAAACCGGCGGGGTGCTGGCAATGGTATCGTTTCCCGACTATGACAATAACGCGTTTTCGCAAGGTGACCAGGAACGGGTGCAGGCATTGTTAAACGACAAGGATACTCCCCTGTTGAACCGGGCGGTTTCCGGCCGGTATCTGACCGGTTCGACCATCAAACCGCTGGAAGCGGCGGCGGCCTTGCAGGAAAAGATCATTATCGCGGAAAAGAACATAAATTGCGTGGGCAAGCTGGTGGTGCAAAACCGCTACAATCCCGAAATAGTTTATACTTACAACGATAACCACGTGCATGGTCCGACCAACATGTACAAGGCCATTGCCGAGTCCTGCAACGCCTATTTCCAGACCATTGGCGGGGGATACGGCAACCAGCAGGGGCTGGGGCCGACGCGCATCAAAAAATACCTCGACCTCTTCGGGTGGGAAGAACAGACCGGCATCGACCTACCGGGAGAGATAAATGGTTTTGTCCCCGACCAAGCCTGGAAAAAGGAAAAATTCGCTGGGACGCAGGATTCGGCTTGGGGTGATGGAGACACGTACAACCTGGCGATCGGCCAGGGTTTTATCGGCATTACCCCCATCGAGGTGGCCAACGCCTACGCGGCCATTGCCAATGGCGGCACGCTCTATAAACCCCAAATGGTTAAGAATGTTGTTGACGGCAGCCGCCAGGTGGTCGAGGAAAAAAAACCGAGCGCCACGCGCGAGAATTTTATTGATGCGCAAAACCTGCTGGCGGTGCGCGAAGGCATGCGCCACGGCGTCAATGGCGCCGGCGCGCCTTTGGCTTCTTCGCTGATATTGAACCAACTGGGAATTCCAATGGGAGCAAAGACCGGTACGGCTCAGTTGCGCAAGGGAAGCGACGGTAAGGATCTGATGAATAGTTGGGTGACAGTATTCGCGCCCTATGACGAGCCCAAGATTGTTTTGCTGGTAATGATGGAGGAAGTCCACGAAGGCCAGCTGGCGGTCCTGCCCGTAGCCAAGGATGTGTTGGGATGGTATTTTACTCCGCAGGAAGTGCGCGATCTATTGCAAGGGGCGACAACCACAAACGAAAGCGGTACCACTACCAATGCCGCGCTTCCCGAAGTCACGACCACTCCCGAAAGAATCGAGGAACGATTACAGCGGATCCAGGATCAGGTCGAGCAACTGCGCCACGGCGATGTGCCGCCGGCCACCGACCCCGAAGCGCAAATCGGCCAGTAATCGTTTTTGTAATAAAAAAGCCAATCGCTTGGTTTGAATTCTGAGTGTGGGTTCGTAATTAATCGAGAAAGCCACGCTTATATAAAAAGAGGAGGAAGGTATTCATACCTTCCAAAAAGCATAGGTAAGTATTAAGAAGGCGGGTAAAAAAATTTTCCCAATTCCTTCCCACACAGATTTTGCCGAATCTGCAACGACGATATCCGGGATGAAAAGATCACGGAAACTTGCGATCTCTACAAACCCATCGATTATTTCGTGATTGAAAAACCACGAAACAATTGCTGCCGCGATCAATGCGGCAATCACTGCCACTGCTTTCTGCATGAATGAATTATATCATTAATTATATATTCTGTCAAGGTTGGCGGGAGGGGGGAATTATAGTATGATTATGGGGTCAAGGAAAAACAAAAACGCGTTTTTGTGGAGGTCAAACCTCCGCTAAGTCGCGGAGGATTGACCTCAAAATTCAAATACAAAATTCAAATATGGCGACGAATGAAGAATTGAGGAAGGTACGGCTGGCGAAGCTGGAGAACATACGGAAGGCCGGTGTCCGGCCTTATCCGGTCAGCACCAAGCGCACGCACACGGTCGGCGCGGTTTTTTCGGATTGGGACAAGCTGGCGGCCGGTGAAAGCGAGATAACCGTGGCGGGCCGCATCCGTTCGATGCGCGGCCACGGAGGCATGACTTTTGTCGATATCGAGGATGGCACCGGCAAGATCCAGGCATTGTTCAAGAAAGATGGCCTGGGCGAGAAATCCTACCAATTTTTTGCCGATAACTTCGACGTGGGTGACTTTGCCGAAGCGCGTGGTACGGTTTTCGTGACCAAGCGCGGGGAAAAGACGATCGATGCGCGCGATTACAAGATCCTGGCCAAGAGTTTGTTGCCCCTTCCGGAAAAATGGCACGGCCTGCAGGATGTGGAGGAGCGGTATCGCAAGCGGTATCTTGACCTTATTTTTAATGAGGATATCCGGAAGAAATTTATTTTGCGCACGCAGGTCATAAAAACCATCCGCGAATTCTTGGACGGCCATGGTTTCATGGAGGTGGAAACGCCGATTTTGCAGACGATTTATGGCGGTGCCACGGCAAAACCATTCAAGACGCATTTGAATGCCTACGATATGGATGTGTTCTTGCGTATCGCGCCCGAGCTGTTTTTGAAAAAACTTTTGGTGGGCGGATTTGAAAAGGTTTACGAGATCGGCAAATGCTTCCGCAACGAGGGTGTGGACAAGCAGCACAACCCGGATTTCACGATGCTGGAATTTTATTGGGCCTATGCCGACTACAAGCAGCTGATGAAGCTGACCGAGGAATTGGTGTCCCATGTCCTAACCCAGGTTCTCGGGACAACCAAAATAAACTACCAAGGCACGGAAATCGATTTTGCAACGCCCTGGCTGCGCGTGGAATACACCGAACTGCTCAAAAAAGAAACAAAGATCGATTACTGGACGTTAAATCGCGACGGACTGGCGGCCAAGGCCAGGGAGCTTGGCGTCGAAGTCGCCAATGGTGCCGGCAAACCGGAGATCGCCGACGAAATCTACAAGAAATATTGCCGGCCCAATATCGTCCAGCCAACCTTCCTTATTCACTATCCCAAGGAATGCAAGCCGCTGGCCAAGCAGCTTGAAGACGGCGGCCAGGTTTCGGCCAATTTTCAGCTGGTGGTCAACAGTTTCGAGATTGTAAATGCCTATTCGGAGCAAAGCGACCCGATCGTCCAGGCCGAACAGCTCAAGCAGCAAGAAGAACTGTTCAAACAGGGATTCGAAGAGGCCCAGCGGACCGACACCGACTTCATTGACGCCTTGGAATACGGCATGCCGCCGGCAGCCGGGTTTGGCATGGGTATCGACCGTTTTGTGGCGCTGCTCACCGATTCCAACGCGTTGCGCGAAATAATTTTGTTCCCGATCATGAAACCGCGTACCGAGCCCAAGGACGTTGATTTGAGCTCGCGTGTTGAGGAAAAATAAAGGAATACGCTGAGAGCGAATTCGGGGAGGTTTGACCTCAAGAATTTTAGAGGTCAATCCTCAACGAATTTGCGCCAATGATATATACGTCTGGCGAGGCCAAACCTCCGCGATTACGCTGAGGATTGGCCTCTGGAAAACGAAATTACCTAAAATCTATGTTAGACATTAAATTCATTCGTCAGAATCCCGACGCCGTTAAAGACGCTTGCGTCAAGAAAAACATCAAATGCGACATCGATAAACTTCTCGATGTCGACCAAAAAAGGATAAAGATCAAGCAAGATCTGGAGGCGATTGCCGCCGAAAAGAACAAAGCATCGAAAGCCATTCCGCAGGCCAAAGACCAGATAGAACGGGACACGATCATCAAGGCGATGAAAGCCCTGGATGAGAATGTGAGCAACCTCGAAAAGAAACTTAAAGAATTGGAAGCGGAGTACGAGCAGATGATGCTGGTGGTACCCAATATCCCGTCCGAAGATTCGCCCATAAGCCCCGATGAATCCGGCAATGTGGTGGCCGAGACCTGGGGCGAACCCAAAAAATTTGATTTTCCGGTCAAGGACCACATCCAACTGGGCAAGGATTTGGATCTTATCGACACCGAAGCGGGCGTCAAAACCAGCGGTTTCCGCGGTTACTATCTGAAAAACGAGGCGGTTTTTCTGCACTTCGCGATCTTTTGGCACGCGCTAAATCTGATGCGCGAAAAGGGTTTCAAGATGTTTGTGCCGCCCACGATCCTGCGTGAATTCGCGCTGGTCGGGTCCGGCCATTTGCCCGCGGGCCGGGATGAGATCTACCAAATCGGCAACCCAGGCAAGCTGGAAAGCGGCGAGGAGGTGAAAGAGCCGCTATATCTCACCGGAACAGCCGAACCGTCCCTGCTGGCCTACCATGCCGGCCAGATTTTGAACGAAAAAGACCTGCCAATAAAGATGTGCGGCATTTCCCAGTGCTACCGTTCCGAGGTGGGCAGTTATGGCAAGGATGCCAAGGGGCTCTATCGCGTGCACGAGTTCATGAAGGTGGAGCAGGTGCTGATCTGCAAAAACGATATTGAGGAATCTTCCCAATGGCTGGAAACCATGCGCGAAATTTCCCAGACCATACTGAAGGACTTGGAATTGCCGCACCGGGTGCTGTCCATTTGCACCGGAGACATGGGCGCGGGCAAATATAAGATGTACGACATCGAAACCTGGATGCCGAGCCGCCAGGCCTATGGCGAGACCCATTCCGATTCAAACCTGACCGACTGGCAGGCGCGGCGCTTGAACACGCGCTATCGCGATAAAGAAGGCAATATCAAATTTCCGCACATGCTCAACAACACCGTGGTGGCCAGTCCCCGCATCCTGATCGCGGTAATGGAAAACTACCAGCAAGCCGACGGAAGCATCGCGATTCCCAAAGTGCTGCAGCCTTACCTTGGCGGCATGACCCAAATCTTCGCAAAAAAGTGAAAACTTTAAGAAATGTGGAAGTCAGACTCCCACAAGTCTGTGGAAGTCAGACTTCCACAGATACGGGCAAACGAATAAAGAAGGTTTTGGTATTTGGCACATTCGATGGTTTGCATCCCGGACATTTGAATTTTTTGGAGCAGGCAAAGCAAATCGGCGATCATTTGGTCGCCGTTGTGGCCCGTGACGAAACGGTAAGGATATTAAAGGGTCATTTACCTAAGCTCAACGAAAACCAGCGCTTGGCGCAGGTGAAGGCGAGTAAACTGGTTGACGAGGCGTATTTGGGCGGTTTAGGTGACCATTATGAAGTGGTGAGAACAGTAAAACCCGATATTATCGCGCTGGGCTATGACCAAACATCGTTTACCGATGATTTGGCAAATGAACTAAAAAAAGCGGCCATTCCCGCTCAGATCGTGCGACTGCAATCGTTTGAACCCGATAAATATCACACCAGCATCATTGATAGTAAGAAAAAGTGAAAGGGTAGCCGTCAGCTCGATTTTCCGCGGAGCCGCTGCGCGAACGCTGTAATTACTAACATGATTGCAATTACCCCAATCACGCGATTTACGGCGAAAATTAATACTTGATAGATCAGGCCAACTACCCATGACCCGGGCAAGAAAATAGAATTAAAATGCCACGTAGGGTCCTTGTTCGAAACGAGATCAACCACGATTCCGGAGATGAGGATAGAGGCGGCGCAACAACCAATCAATGTGGCTGCGAAGCTAAATCCCATAATCCAGGCGATAGAAGATGCGAGGCATATGGCAACAAATACCAATACACCAGGTATTTCTTGCAGCACCAGAAGCCATCTCCAATCCAAAATCAGGCGCAATTCCCTTGACAGTCTCTTCATGATTTAACCCGTTAATATCATAAATTAAGAAATAAAATTAGTCAAGATGATTGAAGAAAAAACAAAAATTGAAGGTTTAACGATTGGTTATAGAGCCTTTGGATCGTTCCCTGAAGCTTTGGAGGGAAGGTCGATTTTGGTGTTACACGGATGGGGCGTGGGGTCGCGGTCGTGGGTGGAGTTTGGGGAGTTGATGGCCAAGGCCGGGTATCGGGTAATTGTGCCGGATCTGCCGGGATTCGGGCAGAGCCAGGAGCCAAAAACTCCGTGGTATTTTGACGATTATATCCGATTTGTCGAACAATTTTGCGCGGCAATGAAGCTCGATAAATTTTATCTGATAGGACATTCCTTTGGCGGCGCGCTGGCGTGCAAATTCGCGGCGACGCATCCGGAAATGGTGGAAAAACTGGTGCTTTGCGACGCGGCCATCATCCGCAAAGAGCGACTGGATTGGCGCCAGCAGTACGCCAAAAAAATGGCGGCCTTCAAGCATCGGTTGCTGGAATTGCCGTTTGCCGGCGGTATTTATCCTTTGGCAAAAAAAATATTGTATAAATTCGTGGGCAGTCGCGATTACGAGCTGGCCAGTCCGGTGATGAAGGAAACTTTCAAAATGGTGCTGGCAACCGATACTTTGGAATATGCGCGCAAGCTGGCCGTACCAACACTGGTGGTCTGGGGTGATCAGGACAAATCGACGCCGGTCGAGGATGCTTACGAGCTGAACAAAGAGATTCCCGGTTCGGTTTTATGGATAATCCCCGGCGCCGGCCACAAGGTGCACCGGACGCACGCGCACCAGCTGGCGGAGGCGGTAAATAGATTCTTAGCTGATAAATCGTGTGTTCGAT
>JALOQL010000086.1 GCA_025453415.1 Minisyncoccota bacterium | reverse complement strand
AAAGCGTCCCGCCGGCCGGCGGGACGCTTTCATCGGCTAATATCGGTTTTGTTGCGGCGGGCCGATCTGTGCCGGCGGTTGCATTGATTGCGCCGGATTGGACGGGTCGGTGTCGCGAACAAGCGCCCAGACCAGCGCCAATACCCAGCCGATGAACGACCAGCCCAGCAATAGATTCAATACGAAGATCGCGCCGATATTCCTCTTGCCGCGGATTATCGCGACGAGGGTCGGTAAAAAGTAAACCGACAGGAACAACACGAACATCAAGGCAAAAAATTCTCCGATCATATATTTTTACTAAAATTATTTGTTCAATTGTTTTAAAATTTTGAACGTGTCGGCCTGGTAATTTGCCGAGCGCAGGATCACGATCGCCACGGGCTTGCTTTTCACGTCGAAAACCGAAGCGAAGGTTTGCCGCGCTTCGGGCGTATAGCCGGTTTTACCGCCCAAAAAAGCCGAATAATTGTAAAAGTCGTTCATGTTCCGGAATTTCATCAACGTCCCCTCTTTATCCGGCAGCCAGAAGTCGTTTTTCTTGGTGGTTTCCAAAATCTCGGGGTGCTGGGCGCGGACGTATGTCAAAAGCTTGGCCAGATCGTTTGCGGTCGACTTGTTGCGCTTGTCCAGGCCGCTGGCGTCGTAATAGGCGGTTTTTGACATCTTCAGGTCCTTTGCCTTTTGGTTCATCAGGCCGATGAACTTTTCCTTGCCGACCGAATACGCCAGGGATTCGGCGGCGTCGTTGGTCGACTGGATCAGTGCCGCCTGCAACAGCTTGCCCACGGTAATATTGAGGCCTTTGAAGATCGCCGGGCTGGTGCCTTCGGGTTTGAGCATTTTATCCGTTACGGCCACGGTTTTGTTCTTATCGTTGTTTTCGAGGGTCACCACGGCGTTCATGAGCTTGGTCACCGAGGCGATCGGATAGGCAATGTCCGGGTTTTTCTGCAGAAGCACCTTGCCCGTTACCATGTCGATGGCAACGTAAGCCGTGGCCGAGATTGGTGTTGCGGATTTGGCGTTTTTTGCCAGCGCCTTGGCGCTGGCGATTTCCTGTTTGAGCGCGCTGACGATTTGCGCCAGCGCCGCGCCCTCAGGCCAGCTGAAAGCCGCCGCGGTTTTGGGGATTAAAAGTTCCGATACCATTGTCAACGCAATGATCAAGTAGGTTTTTTTCATTAATGTTTCCATATTGCCAACCTAACAAATTATCGCCGTCAATGGAATAGCTTATCCGCATGGCTTGACACAGTCGTGATTTGCCGTTACATTTACCGCAATCGATGGGGGTGAAACGACGGTTTTTAAAGTGAAAATGTTAGCGGCTGCGGTTAATGGTGGCAATTTTGCGGCGCTTAAATTACGGCCGTGCCGCGGTACCACGCTGTTTCGCGCCGGGCCGATGCAAGTATTTTATATTGTTGCTCCGGCGGGGGAAGTTGATGCCGCTCTGCGGGATCTTGCCGAGCCGATCCTGCGTCTTTCCGAATCGGGTTTCAGGATTGGAGCAATCCTGAATCTGAATAGGCACGAGAAAGAATTGGGCATTGCCATTCCCTGGCCCGACATAAACAAGCCGCCGCTGGCTGTTGCCGATACGGCGACTCTGGGGCAGGTTGAGCCGAATTTCCCCAAGGTACCTTGGACAACCAATAAAACCGCGGTCATCAGGATCGCGCCGCGCGACGCAAAGGATATGGTTCCGTTGCAAAAATGCCACGCCGAGCTTAAAAGGATTGAGCCGTTGCTTTTGGCGGAATTCATCCAGGGCAATTTAATCATCGCGTTGTCTGTCGCCGGAGAAATTGAAATCATTTAATGCAGTGCCTCGAGCGCTGCTAAACTTTTTTTAAAAACCCCGCCATTGGCGGGGTTTACGGTTGTTCGGTCACTTGCTGTCCAGGAACTGCCAGCAAAAGAACAGCCAGAGGGCCGGCGCCGCGAAATAATACAGCACATAGAACCAGGGGTCGCGCAGTTCGAGGCGGACATATTGCGGAACAACGACAAACCAAATGTAGGCATCCACGAGGGTGATCGTGACGATGAAGCGCACTCGCCAGCTGGTTCTTGCTCCTTTTCCGGTTTGACCGTTTGCCATAATTACTGATTTTAACAAAAAAATGAACGCGGCGCGATATTGCCGGCCATAAAACCAAAAGCCCGGGTAGCCCGGGCTTTTGAAAAAACGCATCTCGATTTTGTCCCGCCGGTTGGCGTGACAAACGGTATATAGAAAAGGAAAAGATCCGGCGCGGCGCTTCGTTGTTCTCTTGCGGGAGCCGGAATCATTATGGACGGGAACCAAAGAGCTAAACGTAGCCGAGGTAATTGTCGCCGAGGCCTTTATGCGGCGGGCGCGAACCATCATGACGCGGGCCCGGATAGCTGTACGGGTAGGCGTAGTAATAGCTCGTATACCAAGTGGTCGGATACCAGCCGTAGTATATTTCGCCCGGATTCAGCCAATTATAGCCAAGATAGGCTCCGCTGGGTTTCTTTTTTCCTTCCCAGTACCATGGATACGGATATCCAAAATACCAGTTGTCGGTCGAATACTTCCTGGCGGTCACGCCCACCGGCTCATCGAGCGTGAATCCGCGCGCGGTTTTTCCCGCGGTGCTAATTACTACGGTTTTTTTAACTCCGTCATGATGGCCGACTTCCACGGCCAAGGTGTTGCCGATCAGCAGACAAAGGACTGCCAATACGGTCAACAATGCTGGATAATACTTTCTCACGCTTACCACACTCCCCCCAATTTATGGGGCATATTGGCTCCGCACTAAGGTGCGGGCATTCATTTTATACAATAAAAAACCTGAATAATCAATTACAAACGCGGCCGGTCGCCGGATCGCCCGGCGGCAAAAAATCGGGCTTTGTAACGAAAAAAGAGTGCCGAAGCTACTCCATCATTGTCTCACCTTCCTGCCGTTGCCACGCCGCACCGTGCTTCCCCTTTTTTGCTTGGGGAAGTTTCGCCGTATTGGCTTTTGGCCGCTTTTGTCTTGCAGATATCTGCGTATTGTCTTCAGGCGCTTAGCGTGTTTCTTGGGGACTCCTCTAACGAGCACGCGATATCTGGTGCAATTCGAGTCAACCGCAAATTCAATTTTGAAGAAAGCTGCCGGTACGCCGCATTTTTTGACGATGCGATCGCTGCCTTTCTGGGGTTTCCAGTCCAATTCCGGGAATTGCCTCGTTTATACCACCGGAAACAATTATACTTTAACTTTGCGGTTTGTCAACCGCGGCGGCCTGATTTTTGGCGATCAAAAAAGATTGTTGTTGGCGATCGACGGTTCGGCGTGGATGCGCGCCTTCAGGCTCCGTTTTGTTGCGACGGACCATTTCCGGCGTTCGCGCCGTTGCGCGATTTTTTCCCTCGCCGCCTTGAGCTCTTTAACGAGTTGTTCGTGGGTCTTGTTGATTGACATGATGGTTTGTCAATAGATCCATTGTACCGGCAACCGGTTAATTTGGGATTAACCGCGGCAAATGAAAAAAGATGTCACTCAACCAAGCCCAGGATTTCTTCGAAATTGCCGATGACGGCCTTTGCCCCGGCGGCGATAAGCGGTTGCGCCGGTATCGTATTGGTAATGCCGATGCCAAAGATTCCGTTGCGTGCGGCGATTTCCATGTCGGTGGTGCCGTCGCCGACAAACGCGGCCTGGCGGCAAAAATCGGTCTTGGCAAGCGAAAAACGGCGGGCAAAAACGTCGATGTGCCCATCACCCTTCAATATTTTGTCGGAACCGACGGCAAAATCATACGGCAAGCCGTGCTCCCGAAAACGCCGTTCAAGCTTGGCGCTGCCGCTGCCGCTGCCGCTGCTGGCCATCAGCAGTATCCCCTTGTCTTTCAGCGCAAGCAGGCTTTCTTTGACGCCCGGGAAAAGTTCGCAACTTCGTTCGTCGATCACCGCTTTAAAATCATCAATGGCCTGCCGGATTCCGTTTTCGTCGATTTGCCTGCCGGCTTGGGCCATCATTCCCTTGATCTGGTGTTCCATCGGCGCGCCCAGCGAGCCGGTGAGCCAGTCGGCAACCTGTTTTTCGGACAGGCCGCGGGGCGCCATCGCCTTGGCGAAAGCCGAAAATATCGCCGGCATGGTGTCGAAGATCGTGCCGTCGACGTCGGTGATGAGGTATTTTATTTTCATTGATTCGTTGTTTTTGGTTATCGTTATTGTTCTATAGCGGCCAGATTGTGATTGGAATACCGCTCCAAAAATGGTTTTTGTAATAAAAAAAGCGAACGAATGTAAAAATTTTGGCGGTACTTTTAAGATTCGCAGCCTGGGTTTTCTTTAGCGCTTGCCGTCCTGGGGTTCCGGCGCGATAACCAGTAAAATTCCCTGGCTCGTCAGCTCGTCGCCGTATTGGGAGGCTTGTGCTTCAGTGAGTTTGAGCCATAGCTCGGTCTTCGTTCCAACGATCCAC